>JAPUGB010000140.1 GCA_027293165.1 Gammaproteobacteria bacterium | reverse complement strand
ATTCACCAGGCGACTTCGGAATCCCAGGTTTGAGTGTCCGCATTCGGCCATAAGTGGACATTCATTGCAAAATCACTCCTCCAAAAGAGGCCTGACGATCTCCTTAGAGATGGACGACAGTCGTCTCGCCCACCACCACCGTGGCGTTGTCCATTGCCGTGAAGATGATCGTGTCATCTAAATCCGGATCATCGTCGCCAGCCTGGCAGGTAAAAGCCACGGTGTAATCGCCCGCGTGCAGAAAAGCTGCGACGTATTCATAGTCGCCGGTAGTCTCATTCAGTTTCACTATGCTACTGGTCACCGGCCCGGCATCATCGCTATCCACCAGATCCACGTCATCCGGAATCACATCGAAGCCCTCATAAACATATACCGCGTTGCCGCTGGTGCACTCGGCGTCACCATAGATCAAATCGCTGGATACAGTTCCTGCAATCTCTCCTACCATGGTGTTATCGACGATTCGCAACGCCGAACGGAGAAAGAAATCGCCGTTCTGGCCGGGTGGCGCGTGCAGGGCCGCCCGAAGGTTTACCTCCAAGGTATACGAACCATGGCCATTGACCGGGACGACGAAGCCGCTGACGAGCTTCAGTCCATTTTGATCAAAACTGGGAATCACCAGCGGATGCATGGAGCCGTCCTCGAACATGACGTAGGAGTCGTTCACGGTCCCTGGATCGCCATGGAGTTGCAGTCGTATCCAGTTATATTCGCCCGCTGGCACGGTTTCCCTGTTGAGAATGACTGTACTGGCACCATCCTGTAAAAACAGCAGATCAATCTGCCGCGCATCGAATTCGATAAGAACAGGCGTACCGTCTGTTGGCTTCAGCTCTACGGCATCGATAGTCACCACAACCTCAGTGGCATAGTCCACCGGTGCATCAGTGATCGCTATGGATAGCTGGCCAGTCGGTTCTCCACCGATATCGCCGCCGCCACCAACGCTATCGACGCCACCGCTATCGCCACCGCCTCCACATGCCGCAGCGGTCACCAGGAGAATGAGCAATATCAAGCCCCTCACCGTCGAATATATTGTCCAGAATTGGCTGGCCATTGTGGTTGATTTTACCACCACGCAATGTCCGCTTTGGGACGTAAGCGGTCACTCACAGGCCCAAAAACTTCCGGATGGCCGGATTTGGGCTGAGAATGCGTCCGTGAGTGTCTGCTTTCGGCCAAAAGCGGACACTGCCCATTAGGCGAATAGGATAAGGTTTACACCGAGTCCGATAAGCACCGCCAAAATGACTGTACGGAATTGATTAGCAGAGAGCCGCCTTTGCGCTAAAACTCCCGGTCTTACTGCCAGCGAAACTGGCACAATTCCTGCTATTGAGATAGCCAAGAGATATAGACTCACATATCCAAGCTGTCCAAGTGCCAAAATGACGATAACACTCGACATCACAAAGGAAATGTTCACCGCTTGGACGAACATATCGTTGCGAAGGCCCAACGACAATAGATAGGGGACCATCGGCATTACGGCTGCTCCGGTAAGGCCATGAATCGTTCCCGTCAAAACTCCTGTCGGACCACGTAGTTTTCGAGCCACGCTGTTTGGGAGTTCGAATGTAGGGTTTAGCAAACCCCAAACTCCGTATAAGGAAAGAACAACGCCCAATACGTATTTAGCTAGGTTTCCCTCCGTATTTACCAGAAGCCATAGGCCGACCAGTAATCCTGGAACTGTGAATAGGTACATGACCGCGAATCTTTGGACCGCTTTCCGAAAGTGGCCCGCCTCGATCATTACCAGCAGACAACTGGCGATAGATGGGATAACGACCAAGGGTATGGCCGTAGTCAACTCCAAGAAACTAGCCATTATTCCAACGCACACAGTTGAGAATCCCAATCCGGACATCCCCTTGATATATCCCGCTGCAGCGTAGGAAAGAAATATATATACGATGACCGTCGGTTCCACAGTACCTGGTTCCCCTTCGCCAAACCCCTAAGTCAATGGCGAAGGCAACATGTTACAGGGAATCCGTTAGTGTATGAGCGGTAGCGAAATGTCCGCTTTCGGCCAATAGCAGACACTCAAAACCGATTACGGTGTGTACCAGATCGGCGACGTATAAGCGCGGTCCTGGGTAATCGTCTCCACGCCTTCGGGCATCTGCACGTCAAAGCGCATTGCGTCGTAGGCAGTCCACCGCGGTTTCGGGATCTCTTTCACACATCGCTGTTACTGCTCTTATCTGTCAGCGTGGATTCATCCCCAGTAGCAGTCGTTCTCGTCTCCAAAATCAGTTCGAAGCTGCCAATTAGCAACAGCCCATAACCCATTAGCTCCCCGATTTCCTCAATCATGCGTCTGTAGTCCCGGCTGTAGTCATCGCCCATAATCACTTGCATAAATGCACCGTGACCAACGAGTTGGGCAAAGGGAAAGGCGACCATGAATCCTGCCCAAAGAAGCGCAAATCCTCGAGATTTGAGACAACGCGTGACTTGGTGCCCGAGTATTTGCCTATTTGCATAGCCAACAAATCCGGCGTAAAGGATGAACGCATATCCAATCTTCCAGCCCAACCATGGAATTATTCTATCCAGATCCGCGTCCATTTCCCGGACTCCGGCGGCAGCCGGGACGCAAGCCAACATGACGAAGACCTGATGGAATCGCGGTGAAAGAAAAGCCTCGCGCAGGAACATCATGCTGATGGCAACAAGGAATCCCAGCTGTAACCATTCAATCGCCCCATTTTCCTTGAAAGCAGCAGCGCCCCTATACTGGGCAACCCAGGGCAATGAAGCCGCAAGCAATAGGAAGCCGAACGTATAGAGTGAAAACCGCCAAGCCGTCGCTGCTGTTGAATCACTAAATGATTCTTTCATAGCGCGATCCCCGTTGGCATTTCGTGCACTGGAAAATTGGAGACGCCTCAAGATGCAGCCTACCCCCAGCAAACAACCGCCGAGTTTTGTCCGCAGGAGTCCCTTCCCGCTTGTTGTTGATTATTGACGCTGTAGCCTAGCAGAACTCCGGTTAGCTCGAATGTCCGCTTTGGGACGTAAGCGGTCACTCAGGCTGTGAAACTGAATGTCTGTTGTAGGGCGAGGAGGTACGCCATCCGCTTCCCAAGCTGATGACGCGGGTTCAACTCCCGTCGCCCGCTCCAACCCCCACACATCGCTCCGGGTCCCCGGCGGACTGCCAGTAACACCCCGCGATCGTTCGGGTCGCGAAAGCGCGACTCAGATTAGCCACTCCCGTGCGTGATTGTAGTCTGCATCCTGCGGCAGCAGGTTGTGGGTAACGCAGTATTCGGCAAAACGATAGCCCAGGGTCATCGGGTCCAGCGTCACGGCCTCATCGTTGGGCGGAAGCATTGCGGCTGCCGGCGCCATGCATGTGCAGCCGAGGATGACTACGGCAGCGCCGTCTTTCTCGATCGCTGCATCTCGCGCTTCGCGAATGCGCTGCATCGACGTCAGGGAACAACAGCGCATGTCCGTCACGAAGTTTTCGTCATCGGCGAGCGTGTCCATATCTTCATCTTCGGACAAATTTGTGACTCCGAGATAATTGTCGGCCGTCCCGCTTTGCGCCAAAACGCGTGCGCCGATGAAATCGAGCGATGGTGGCCAGATGCTGACGACAGCAAACGGCCCGATAGTTTTGGCCGTGCGGTAGGCGGTTTCGCCAGAGCCGATGACAGGTATTTCAAGCTCGTCACGCAGCTCGGCCAGGCCATAGTCGCCAATCGTATTGATGTACACAGCATCAAATCCGGCGGCCAGCGCACGACGGCCGGCATCCCGATATTGAACGTCGACGATTGCGCGGGCTTCATGATTCCCGGGAAATATGCCATCAGGAATTTCGACGAGTTCTGCCTCGAAACCGCTACCAATGATGGGGGCGATTTCCGCCGGTGGCAGGGAATTGCCTTGCGGGCGAAATCCTGTGCCAATCACGGCAATTCGGCTTGTCATCTGGCCAGTATACCGGCGCAGTCCTCAGCTTCCCCCGAGGGGCCGATGCCTGGTCACTTAACAGCGACGGCTAGACAGGCTGCAGGGGGGCCGATCGGCCCGAAGCCAGGGACGGCGAAGGGCAGTTACGCGTGGGTGCCCTTCGGTCGCCCGCTCCCAGCACCTAGGTTGTAAACTCTCTGCGGGGAGGATTTCATCATGGCAAACCGATCGATTACGCGGCGTAAGCTGATACAGCTGACATCGGGCGCCGGTGTCTCTCTTGGACTCGGCTGGAACCCGCTGGCGGCGCAATCCGGTGAAATTATTACCCGGCCTATACCGTCCAGCGGCGAGGCCGTACCGGCCATAGGGATAGGCACCAACCGCTACAAGGTCGGCACACCGGAAGAAAATGCCGGGCTGCGAGCAACGCTGGCGGCATTTGCAGAAATGGGTGGCCAGGTGGTCGACACCGCGCCGGTATACCGCTCCTCGGAAACGATTCTTGGCCAATTGATGGCAGAGCTCGACAACCGTGATCGGTTGTTCATAGCAACCAAGGTCGAAAAAAAGGACAGGACAGGCAGCCTTGAGCGAATGGAGGGCTCGCTGGTTAAGTTGCAAACGCCGGTCCTGGACCTGGTGCAGTCACACCAGATGAATGGCGCCGAAAACACCTTGCCGGTCATGCATGAATGGCAGCAGGACGGCCGGGTGCGTTATATCGGCATCACGACGTCGGATACCGATACCTTTCCGCGAATGCTCGAACTGATGAAAAAAGAAGCGATGGATTTTATCCAGGTCAATTACTCGCTGAGCAATCGCGAAGCGGCCGACGAAATTCTGCCGCTGGCGATAGACAAAGGCATTGCTGTATTGATCAACATTCCGTTTGCACGCGGCCAGCTGTTCAAAGCGGTAGCGGATCGACCGCTGCCGGACTGGAGCTCCGAATTCGATTGCGAGAGCTGGGGGCAGTTTTTCCTGAAGTATGTGATCTCCCACCCGGCCGTAACCTGCGCGATTCCCGGGGCGACCAAGGCCAGGCACGCGATCGACAACGTCGGCGCTGCCTTCGGACGGTTGCCCGATCCGGAATTACGTCGACGACAGGAAACCTTTTTCGACGCGCTGTAAAAAAGTCCCGACCGAAAACTTCGCACTACCTGCACTGCATGCCGCTGCAACACCCCATGCAAAAATCGACGCCAAATCCAGTGATTGGGATTCTGTGCACCGGTATATCCTGCCTCTTCGTGGTCACGGCATGCAGCCCCGATCCGCCGGCCAACGCCGAATTGGGAATGCTGCAGTCCGGAGCCGCAGTCGCCGGTGCCAGGGCGCCGGATTTTCTCCTCAAGAACCTGGACCACAACCCGGTTCGCTTGTCGGATTTTCGCGGCAGTCCGGTGGTGCTCAATTTTTTCGCATCGTGGTGTGGCCCGTGCTTGATCGAGCTGCCACTGCTACAGGCAGCGCATCTTGACGCTGCCGACCGCCGTTACGTTATCTTCGGCGTCGCAACCCAGGATAGTCGTGGTGCGATCGAAGCGCTGGCAGACGACATGCAACTAACATTTCCGATCGTCATTGACGGCGACAACAGCGTTACCCGAGCTTACCGGGTCATCGGGCCACCCTACACGTTCTTCATCGATGCCAACGGCGTCGTCATGGACGTGATTCCCGGCGCGTTAAAGCAGGATAGATTGGATCAACTGTTGGACAAACTTATT
>JAPUGB010000014.1 GCA_027293165.1 Gammaproteobacteria bacterium | reverse complement strand
AAGATCTTTGATTCGGCTGCGACGGAATAAGTCCGGGCTTGGTATGTTGAAACCGGCTTCAAGTAGCAGTATCTCGATGCCGCATCGTCTAGCGTCCGCTGAGTAGCGCTGTCGGAGATCTTTGTATGCCTGATGATTCGGTGGTCTGGGCGCCAAAGCCCGAACGCGCCGCGCGATCGAATATGGCCCGCTTCATGGTGCGCGCCGCCGAGCACGCCGGCCGGCCATTTAGCGACTACGATGACTTGTACCGTTGGTCGGTCGATCAGCCGACTGCATTCTGGCCGCTGCTGGCCGCATTTGCGGACGTTCGGTTTCAGCAGCTCGGTGAATCCGTCCTCGAGGATGGCGACAAAATGCCGGGCGCCCGATGGTTCACCGATAGCAGTCTGAATTTTGCCGAGAACCTATTGAAATTCCGGGATGCGCGGCCGGCAATTATTTTCCGCAGTGAATCCGGGATCCGCATCGAACTCAGTTTCGCTGATCTCTACCACGAGGTGTCGCGTGTTGCATCCGCGCTGCGCGCGGCCGGCGTCGATAGCGGTGATTGCGTTGCCGCGTTCATGCCGAATCACCCTCAGACGGTGATTGCAATGCTGGCCGCAACCAGCCTGGGTGCGATTTGGTCATCCTGTTCACCGGATTTTGGAGTGAACGGAGTGTTGGACCGATTCGGTCAGATCGCGCCCAAGGTTTTGTTCACGACCGACGGATATACCTACGCCGGCAAACGTATCGACTCGCTCGAGCCGGTTGCTCAGATCAGCCGCTCGCTTGTGGGTCTCGAACATATCGTAGTGGTTCCGTTCCTGAATTCCCGGCCGGACATTGGAATGGTCGATAAGGGCAGCCTCTACGAGGACTTCGTTGCAGATGCAACCGCTATCGATTTCGAGTCGCTGCCGTTTAACCACCCCGTCTATGTCCTGTATTCCTCCGGGACGACCGGTGTGCCCAAATGCATCGTGCACGGGGCCGGTGGAACCTTGTTGCAGCACCTTAAGGAACACGCACTGCATGTTGACCTGAAGCGAGACGACCGCCTGTTTTACTTTACGACCTGCGGCTGGATGATGTGGAATTGGCTGGTCAGTGGTTTGGCGAGCGGATCCACGATCGTCCTGTACGACGGATCGCCGATGCATCCGGACGCTGGCGCACTGTGGCAACTGGTCGAGGACGAAGACATCACTGTGTTCGGGACCAGCGCCAGATTTCTGACGGCTGTAGAAAAAGCCGGGCATGTTCCAATGAAGCATCATAGGCTGGCCAGCATGCGCATGATTCTGTCAACCGGATCACCGTTGGCTCCAGAGAGTTACGACTTCGTGTATCAGCAGGTAAAGGATGATGTGCAGCTGTGTTCTATATCCGGGGGTACCGACCTGATTTCCTGTTTCGCACTCGGCAATCCGTTGTTGCCGGTCAGACGCGGCGAGCTGCAATCGCGGGGTCTCGGCATGGCGGTAGAAATTTATGACGAGAATGGCAAGCCGCGGACTGTTGGCACCCGCGGTGAATTGGTTTGCACTCGTCCGTTTCCATCGATGCCGGTGGGATTCTGGAACGATCCTAACGGCAGCCGCTACGGCGCTGCATACTTCGAGCGCTTTCCCGGCGTTTGGACCCATGGAGACGATGCCGAACTGACGGCTGCCGGAGGGATGATTATTTACGGCAGGTCCGACGCGATACTGAACCCTGGCGGTGTTCGCATCGGCACCGCGGAAATTTACCGGCAGGTCGAAAAGCTCGATGAGGTGGTCGAGAGTATTGCGATCGGCCAGCAATGGGAGGACGACGTGCGCGTTGTCCTGTTTGTCGTACTTCGGCCCGGGTTAGAACTCACTGACACGCTCGAGGACAACATCCGCGATGTAATCCGAACAAATGCCTCGCCCCGGCACGTACCGGCCAAAATACTGGATGTGCCGGACATTCCCCGAACACGCAGCGGCAAGCTGGTCGAGTTGGCGGTACGCGCCACAGTCCATGGAGAAGCGATTAAAAACGCGGACGCGATCGCAAATCCAGAATCCCTCGATTACTTTCGCGATCGGTCAGAACTTTTGGTTCACTAACGCGGTAAGTCTATCTACATGGGTCAAAATCGATATCAGTCCTGGGGGCGCTACCCAAAAGCGGAGCAGAATGCTCTGAAAATGTTTTGGCGTCATGAGCCCATTCCGTCGTCGGACGAGGCAAGCGGTAATATTTTGCCGTTCGGCAACGGTCGCAGTTATGGGGACTGTTGCCTCAACGATGGCGGGACGCTGATTGATACGTGTTCACTGGACCGGTTTATCCAGTTCGATGCCGAGCAAGGCCTCCTGCGCTGCGAAGCGGGGGTGCTGTTGTCCGATATTGTCGAACTGGTTGTGCCACGCGGATGGTTTCTGCCGGTCACTCCCGCCACGCGATATGTCACGATCGGTGGCGCTGTTGCCAACGATATTCACGGCAAGAATCATCATCGATCCGGTACTTTCGGTTGTCATGTCAGCGCCTTCGAATTGTTGCGATCCGATGGCTCACGAATGTTGTGCTCGGAGATTGAAAATCCCGAATGGTTCAGCGCTACGATCGGGGGTCTTGGGTTGACCGGCGTCATTACTTGGGTTGAGATCCTTCTCAAACCCATCATGAGCCCGCACGTGCTCGAGGAAACCATCCGCTTCGCAAATTTGGACGAGTTTTTCAGCATCAGTGAGGAATCGGATACCACGTTTGAATATACCGTCGCGTGGATCGACTGCACGGCTAAGGGAGAGCGTCTGGGCCGCGGCCTATTCAGGCGGGCGAATCACGGCGCCGCGTCGTTGCGCGGGCGCCGGTCGACGAAATACACGGCGATTGCGTTGCCGCTGGTTCCGTCTGCTTTGCTGGTAAACCGGCTCACCCTGCGCGCAGTCAATTCGCTTTACTACCGCAATCAGATTAGGGCGCGGCGCACGAGGACAAAGCATTTCGAGTCGTTTTTCTACCCGTTGGATGCCATCGGCCGCTGGAACCGGATGTATGGGCCGCGGGGCTTTCTGCAGTACCAGTGTGTTCTGCCACACTCCGACGGAGCGACTGCGCTGCGGGAAATGTTGGAGGCGGTTGCCGCATCCGGCTTGGGCTCGTTTCTCGCGGTGTTGAAAATTTTCGGTGACAAGGAATCACCCGGGCTGATGTCATTTCCGCGCCCTGGCGTCACACTGGCGCTCGATTTTCCGAATAAGCCGAGAGCGATGGAATTGCTGGACAGGCTCGACGAGATTACCCGGTCCGCTGGCGGCGCGGTATATCCGGCCAAGGATGCCCGCATGAGTCGGGAGAGTTACCAAGCCTATTTTCCGCAATGGGAGGAGTTTAGCCGTTTCATTGATCCGCGGTGTTCATCGAGTTTCTGGCGTCGGGTAACGGGGCCAGCCGAATGAGGAAGCTGATGATAGTTGGCGCCAGTTCGGCGATCGCCGAAGCAACGGCGAGATTGTTCGCCGTGGATGGAGACCGCCTGTTTCTCGTCGGTAGGGACAGCGCCAGGCTCGAGGCCATCGCGGATGATCTCCGTGTCCGCGGCGCTGCGCAGGTCGCGACGACGGTCATGGATGCAACCGATTACGATCAGCACGCGGGAGTTCTGGAGAAAGCGATCGCCGAGATGGATGGACTGGACACTGTTCTGATTGCGCATGGCGTGATGCCCGACCAGGCTGTGACAGAACAATCGGTTGAAGCGGCTCGGGCTGTAATCGAAACCAATCTATTCAGCGTTGTGTCGCTCCTGACGCTGGTCGCCAATTACATGGAACAGCAACGCGAGGGACTCATCGCGGTAATTTCATCGGTTGCCGGGGATCGCGGGCGTAAAAGTAACTATACGTACGGATCGTCCAAGGCTGCCGTCAGCGCATTTCTGCAGGGACTCAGGAATCGCTTGCAAACTGTCGGCGTTCACGTGGTGACAATCAAACCCGGATATGTTGATACACCGATGACGGCACGATTCGCAGACAAAAATTTCCTATATGCTCAACCGGCCAAGATTGCTAAAGGTATCCGACGCGCAATCGATCGCAAACGCAATGTCGTATACCTGCCTTCATTTTGGCGGCCGATCATGTTCGTCGCCCGCGCGCTGCCTGAAAGCCTGTTCAAGCGTCTGAATTTCTAGCCAGTATCACAGGTTCCACGGTGGTCGAATTCGACTGGTGCGGTGCCGGTCTGTGCACTATGCTCGGCACTTGCTGCGCTTTCCAAGCTCTGACCTCGTCATTCAGCATGCCCCTACGCTCGTTTCATCCGGCCGTGGCCGACTGGTTTGGTTCCCGTTTTGATGCGCCTACTGAGGTTCAGCTCCGCGCTTGGCCGTCGATTTTGCGCCGCCAGCACACCTTGCTCGCCGCCCCGACCGGGTCGGGCAAAACTTTGGCGGCGTTCCTGACCGCAATCGACGAGCTCGTCCGCGAAGGCCTGGAGCGTGGACTGACCGATGAAACGCGCGTTTTATACGTGTCTCCGTTAAAGGCGCTGTCCAACGACATTCAGAAGAATCTTCAGGATCCGTTGCAAGGGATCAGAGAGGAGCTGTTGAAGCGCGGACTAACGGATCTGGAAATTCGGGCCTGGGTCCGGACCGGGGATACGCCGCAGTCCGAACGGGCCCGCATGCGCCGGGTGCCGCCGCATATCCTGGTGACCACCCCGGAGTCACTTTACATCCTGCTGACATCGGATTCCGGACGCGACATGTTAAGCACCGTGCGCACGGTCATCGTTGATGAATTGCATGCGGTTGCCGGAAACAAACGGGGCTCTCATCTTTCGCTGTCGCTGGAACGGCTCGAAGCGCTATGTTCACAGTCCCCGCTTCGCATCGGCATCTCCGCAACCCAGAAGCCAATCGCGCGCATGGCGAATTTCCTGCTTGGGAATCGTCCTGAAGTTTGTGAGATTGTCGATGCTGGATTTGTCCGGGAGTGGGATCTGGCATTGGAGCTGCCGTCGTCGCCGTTGCAGGCGGTGATGGCAATTGAAGTCTGGGATGAGATCTACACGCGACTGGCCGAACTGATCGAGTCACACCGGACCACTTTGATCTTCGTCAATACCCGACGCATGGCGGAAAGGGTGGCTCGCCACTTGGCTGAGCGGCTCGGCGAGGAAAACGTGACATCGCATCACGGCAGCCTTGCTCGAGAACATCGGCTCGATGCCGAACGCCGGCTCAAAGACGGTAGCCTGCGAGCGTTGGTCGCGACCGCGTCACTGGAACTCGGTATCGACATCGGTCAGGTGGATCTCACCTGCCAGCTCGGTTCGCCTCGCAGCATCGCGGCATTTTTGCAGCGGGTTGGTCGCTCGGGTCACGACGTTGATGCGGTCCCGCAAGGCAGGCTGTTCCCATTGTCGCGGGATGATCTGGTCGAATGCGCGGCTTTACTGGACGCGGTGCGTCACCGTGAGCTGGATGAGGTTCGCGTGCCTCGGTTCCCGTTGGACGTATTGTCGCAACAGCTGGTGGCCGAGGTTTCGGCTAGGGAATGGGTGATCGACGACCTGTTTACGGCGTTTACGAAGGCATGGCCATACCACGAGCTGCCGCGGGCCGAGTTTGACCGGTTGATTCGCATGTTGGCTGACGGGTTCTCGACCCGGCGTGGCCGGCGCGGAGCTCACCTGCACCTTGATGCAGTAAATGGCCGGGTCCGACCACGCAAAGGCGCTCGCTTGATGGCGATCACCAATGGTGGGGCCATTCCCGATCAATTCGATTACGACGTGGTATTGCTGCCACAGCAAATATCGGTCGGCACGCTGAACGAGGATTTTGCGTTCGAAAGCTTGCCCGGCGATATTTTCCAGCTTGGTAACACCTCGTATCGCATTCTCCGGTTGGAGTCTGGAAAAGTGCTGGTGGAGGATGCGAAAGGGCAGCCGCCGAATATTCCGTTTTGGTTCGGCGAAGCGCCCGGACGCAGTGACGAGTTGTCCGTTGCTGTGTCCCGTCTGCGGCAGCACGTCGAGGTGCTGCTCGAGACCGGTCAGGGGTCGAGCTCGAACTGGCTGCAGGAACATCTCGGGTTGCCAGCGGCCGCTGCTGAGCAACTGACGGACTATCTGGCCGGCGCCCGGGCCGCATTGTCTGTACTGCCGACGCAGCAGACGATTATTCTGGAGCGGTTTTTCGATGAGGTTGGCGATACTCACCTCGTCATCCACTCGCCGTTTGGTTCCCGCCTGAATCGCGCCTGGGGATTGGCTCTGCGAAAACGCTTCTGTCGGAAATTCAATTTTGAACTGCAGGCCGCGGCGCTCGAAGACAGCATCGTACTTTCTCTCGGGCCAACGCATAGTTTTCCCCTGGACGAGGTAGCCGGTTACCTGAACGCCGCAACTGTGCGAGACGTGCTGGTGCAGGCACTGCTGGCGGCTCCCATGTTCCCGACGCACTGGCGTTGGAGCTCAACGATTGCATTGGCCGTCAGGCGCAACCGCAATGGCAAAAAAGTTCCGCCTCAGTTTCAACGCAGTGACGCGGAGGATCTGCTGGCGGTCGTGTTTCCGGATCAGTTGGCCTGCGCTGAGAATGTCGCCGGACAGCGAGAGGTGCCGGACCATCCTCTAGTGCAACAGACGATTCATGATTGCCTATACGAACTGATGGACATCGAAGGTCTTGAGGCGCTGCTGCGTCGAATTGCCAATAATGAAGTTGCCGTGCTCAGCCGCGAACTGACCAGCCCATCGCCGTTGGCACAGGAGGTTGTCAGCGCACGACCGTATGCGTTTCTCGATGATGCGCCGGCCGAAGAGAGGCGTACCCAGGCGATACTCAGCCGCCACCTGCTCGATCCCGAGGACGCGGCTGAACTCGCGCAACTCGATCCGGCGGCAATCGAAACAGTTTGCGAGGAGGCGTGGCCCGATGCATGCACGCCGGATGAATTGCACGACGGTCTCGTGCTGCTCGGGTTCATGACCGAGCAGGAAGGTCGGCGCGGGCCGTTGGATAGAAAAGAAGGCCAACTCGAATTCGGCTGGAACCATATGTTGCAGCAACTGATCGAAGATCGCCGGGCGACGACCCTAAGCCTACCGAGCGGGGACCGCCTGTGGGTCAGTGCCGAGCGCCTGGCCGAGTTGCAACTGGTTTGCCCCCAGGCCGCTTTATCGCCGGCGATCCAGGCCGTGTCGGTTGGTTCGCCGGTGCCGCTGGACCGGGAGGAGGCGATCCGTGAACTGATTCGCAGCCGGCTGGAGGCGCTGGGGCCGGTGCAGGCGGTCGAGCTGGCCAGGCCGCTAGGGCTAAGCGACGAACAGGTTCAGCTGGCACTGCTGGGGCTTGAACAGGAAGGTTTTGTGATGCGCGGCAGCTACCGTGCGTTGCCAGATGCCGGGCTCGAATGGTGCGAACGTCGGCTGCTGGCCCGAATTCATCGCCGTACGATGAAGCGTCTGCGGCGGGAAATCGAACCGGTCAGTCCGGCAGTATTGATGCGGTTCCTGTTCGCGTGGCACGGTATGTCCGGCGATCGCGCGCAGGGTGTCGAAGCGCTGCGCCGCGCAGTCGATCAGCTGGAGGGGTTTCCAGCACCTGCAGCATCCTGGGAAAATGTGCTGTTGCCCGCGCGCCTTGAGCGGTACAGCAAACACGAACTTGACCAACTCGTCGGCGCCGGACTGTTCCTGTGGTTGCGGCCATCGCTGGATCAGCAGCGCAAGGCGGTGCGCCCCGGACCCGTACGCAATACGCCCATCGTGATTGTTCCTCGTGAAAACGCCACGCAGTGGCACGGTGTGCTGACGAACAACGGATTGCCGGCCGCGACGTTGGCCCGGTTGTCTACCCGTGCGAATCGCCTGCGGGATACGTTACAGTCGCGTGGGGCTTTGTTCTTTGCCGACCTGGTGAAATCCACAGGTCTGATCCGCACCGAAGTGGAACTGGCGTTGGCAGAGCTGGTGGCCGCTGGGCTGGTTACCGCTGACAGTTTTGCCGGACTCAGGGCCCTGGTCACGCCGGCATCCCGGAAGGGCCGTGGGCGCAGCAGCAGGCGACCGCCAGCCATCGATGCTGCCGGGCGTTGGGACCTGATCGAGCGGAGCCTGGTTGCGGAAACCGGGGGCGCGCCGGTGCCAGTCGATGCCGAATCAGCTGTTCGGCATATAGCAGGCACATTACTGAACCGGTACGGGGTCATGTTTCGCAGCCTGTTGCTGCGAGAGTCAAAACGGCTGCCGCCATGGCGTGACCTTGCCCGGGTATATCGTCGCATGGAGGCACGCGGAGAAATTCGCGGTGGTCGTTTCGTCACCGGATTCAGTGGTGAGCAGTTCGCTTTGCCGGATGCCGTTGCCGCGCTGCGCGCGACGCGCAGGCAGGATCCAGACCAGCACAGCATCGTGATCGGCTCTGCCGATCCGCTAAATCTCTCCGGAATCATCACCCCCGGGATGCGGGTGCCGGCGACCTCCGGTAACCGCTTGCTTTATCGTGATGGCGTTGTGGTCGCGGTGCAGGCCAGCGGTCGGTTCCAATGGTTCGCTGAGCCGGACCCAGAAGAAGAATGGGCCGCGCGCAATATGCTGCTGCGCCACGGCTCCGGCATCAGTTATCTGCCGACTGCAGCGCGATTGTCCTGAGCCCTTAGCTTGTCGCCCTGACGAACGCGTTCTGCCGCATTTCGGCGCCGATCGTCGTCTCCGGGCCGTGGCCGGGGATGACCAGCGTGTTTTCGTCCAGCGTGTACAGGCGTCGCCGAATCGACTCTTTCAACTGGCTGGTATTGCCGCCGGGCAGATCGGTTCGGCCGACTGATCCGAGGAACAGCGTGTCCCCGGCAAGCAGTAGTCCCTCGTCGGCAAAGTAGAAGCTCATGGACCCGGGCGTGTGCCCCGGGGTGTGGATGCACAGACCGTCGCCACAATGCAGCGGTTCCTCGTCGTCCAGCCAATGATCGGGCTCGGGCGCCGGTTTGTATGGGATGCCGAACAGCTGGCACTGCGATTCGAGACTATCCCACAACCAGCGGTCGTCGGGATGCAGGCAAACCGACGCTCCGGTCAGATTCTGTATCTCTGCGGCGGCCAGAATATGATCGAGGTGGGCGTGCGTATGGACCAGCGCCTCGATCCTGAGACCAAAGCTTGCGACGACCTCCATGATGCGTTCGGGATTCCCGCCTGGATCGAAAACGTAGCCACGGCCGGTCTCAGTGTTTCCAAGCACTGTGCAGTTGCACTGAAGCGGGCCAACCGGAAAGCTTTCGTGGATGATGGTCATCGAGCTATATCTGTGAGGTGCCAAAGTCCGAATGATAACGTCGCTTGGCGCGCACTGCATCGCGTGGGAGTGATCCGGATGCATTGTCGGCCCTGGCCCACGGCCGGGTTTCGGGTAATATGCCCGGGTCGGCCCGCACGATTAATAATAAGAGGCATAGCGATGAACAATACCTCCGACGGCAGTCAGTTGAGCCGCCGAGCGGTGCTTGCCGTTGCTGGCGGTATTGCCGGATGTGCAACCCTACCGGCCCAGCAGGGGGACAGCGAAATGAAGACTGAGCTCGAGATAGCGAACGAGAAACTTGTCAACAACTTTTGCGCCGATTGGTCAACGCGCGATGTGAATAAGCTAGCGAGTTATCTGGCTGACGACTTGGTCTATCAGATGTTTGAAGGCCGGCCCGATATTATCGGCAAAGAAGAATTCGTTAAACAGCTGGGGCCGTTCCTTAAAAATCTCGAGTCTGTGAACTGGGAAATTGTGCAGTCCCATGTTGTCGGTCCGCTGGTTATCAACGAACGTATCGACCACTTCATCGCATCCAGCGAAGACCGGAGCATGCATTTTCAGATTGCCGGTTATTTCCTGGTTCGGGACGG
>JAPUGB010000139.1 GCA_027293165.1 Gammaproteobacteria bacterium | reverse complement strand
CGATTGAGCACTTGGAGAACATTGGTCTGGACGACGCATCGTTTGACCTGATCGTTTCAAACTGCGTTGTCAATCTTGCGACCGACAAAAAGGCGGTGCTGGAAAACGTGTACCGCCTGCTGCGGCCGGGCGGCGAGTTTCATTTCGCCGATATCTATGCGGACCGCAGGGTTCCATCGGTATTGCAGCAGGACCCCGTGCTATATGGTGAATGCCTGGCCGGGGCCATGTACTGGAACGATTTTTTGCACACGGCAAAGTCAGCCGGGTTTACCGATCCGCGGCTGGTCGAGGACCGCCCGATCGCGGTCACCGACGCGGGCCTGGCGGAGCGGCTCGGCGGCCTGGCGTTTTACTCGGCGACTTATCGCTTGTTTCGGGTGGCTGGTCTCGAACCCGCTTGCGAAGACTACGGACAGGCGGTTGAATATCGCGGCACGGTTGAGCACTACCCGGAACGGCTGGTGCTGGACAAGCACCACGTGTTCGAGACCGGCAAATCGGTCCCGGTCTGCGGCAACACCTACAAGCTGCTGGCCGAAAGCCGGTTCCGGGAGCATTTTCGCTATACCGGCGATGGCGACCGGCATGATGGGATATTCCCAGGCTGCGGGGATTCGCTGCCGTTCGCCGCGGCCGCTGCGGGCGAGTCAGACGGGCCTTGCTGCTGATTTCACAGACTTAACTGGTTGAAATTTATTATATTTTTGCTTGATGTCCTGATCAGGGCCGCTTCGCCTGGGAGCCGGCCGCTGAATCCGGACAGCAACCGGCCTGCTCCTCATATATACTAGAACAAAACGTCGCAACCCATTGCCGCGGCGTCGACAATTCAAATAAATCGGGCTGCCGGCTGAAACCGTTCGGCCGAATGCGGATCGCAGAACATCCGATCGCTGCCCAAACCGTGCAGTTTATGCCCGGCGCCCTGTGAAGAAGTTCTGCCGCGGTCTCCTGTCGGGAAGTGGATCGTCAGGCCGGATTCGCAAGGGGCGCCGGGCGCCATTTCACACAGCAGCCGATCATTCGATCGGCAATCGATGCGTGGCGATAACGTACTCATCCACCGGTACACCACCGATCAAGTGCTCCTGAATGATCCGCTCCAGTACGTCGGGCGTGCAGCTTCGGTACCAGACACCATCCGGGTAAACGATTGCTACCGGGCCCTGCTCGCAGACCTGCAGGCAGTTGGCCTTGGTCCGGTATACGCCGCCTTGCCCGACGAGACCGAGTTCAACCAGCCTGCGTTTCAAATAATCCCACGACTCGAGGCTCTGCTCGCGGGTTGAACATTTTGGCTTGGTTTGATCGCAGCACAGGAAAATGTGCCGCTGGATTGCGTGCACGCCCAGCGCGTCGAGCTTTGTTTTCAAAGGCAGATCGTTTGTTGCGTCATCAGCGCCCATGCGTCGATTTCCCGGGTCGGAGTTTTCTAATCCATCAATGCCGCTCGAGAAAATCGAACAATACATTGCAGAAGGCAATCTTCTGGTCCTTGCCGGCGACCACGTGCGCGATATCTGGCATCAGTACGCCTTCGGCATTGGGTATGCCCTGTTCCAGCGGCAAAGTCGTGCGTGGGCTGGTGACCTGGTCCTGGCCAGCGTGAATGATCAGAGTCGGGGCCTGGATTTTTTCGAGGCGATCGGTCGTGTCATGTTCCAGACAGGCCTGAACCAACCGAGCATGGGTATCGTAACGCCCGTTCAGCTCGTGCCAGCCGCCATTGGGTCCCAGCAGCTTATCCTTGTTCGCGTTGTAATACTCGGGAAGGAACGACATCGTACAAACGAATTTCTGAAAAGCGAAAAAACCGCAATCGCGATGAACGTCGCGAAACAGTTCGAGCTGGTCATAAAGTAACGGGTCGGCTTTCGCCCATGCACCCATATTGACCAAGCTCCGTACCAGCTCGGGTCGCACAATCGCCGCCTCTTGCGAAATGCACGCGCCCATTCCGACCAGGCCGACAAAGTGCACCTGCTCCCAACCGAGATGGTCCAGCAACGCAATGACATCATCAGCATACAAAGCCATTGTTGGCTCAGTATCGGGATCATCGGTCGAATCAGCGAGGCCACGGTAGTCGATGATCAGCACCTGGTAGCGATCAATAAGGCCCCTAGCCAGGTTGCGCGCTCCCCCGTGACAAAAGGTTCCCCAGCCGCCCATACAGACAGCCGGGTCGCCCTGTCCATGGATCTCGTAGTACATGTCGTGATTGTTCACGCGTGCTCGTGGCATAGTGGCAGACAAATCCTGTGTAACGAACAAACGGACACCGGTATCAGCGGGGACGCGCGCCATAGCGCAGCCCGGGCTGATAATACAACAGGCCAATCTGCACCAGGATCATCCGGCACAGCGACCGGTAGGCTGGAAAGCGCCTGCCCGTTGGTCCTTTATGCACGGACTCGTAACGGCTTGCGGCATAATACCGTGATGGTCGAAAGGTTATCGATATGGCCGCAGCGAACGTAGATCAGTTGCCGCAACAGAGTGCGGCGGCCAAGGCAATTCTCTATGCCTTTCTGGCCAACAGCGGAATCGCTTTGGCCAAGACCGGGGCCGCTGTTTATACCGGCTCCAGCAGTATGACAGCCGAGGCGATTCACTCCTTCGCCGATGCCGGCAACCAGGTGTTGCTGTTTCTGGGGCTCAAACAATCGCAGCGCCCGGCCGATACCGAACACCCGCTCGGGTACGGCAAGCTGAGCTATTTCTGGAGCTTCATTGTTGCACTAATATTGTTCAGCCTGGGCGGACTGTTTTCGATCTACGAAGGGATACACAAGTTGCAGGCGACCGAACCGCTGCGGCAGGTCTGGGTCGGTTTGACGGTTCTGGTCGTTGCTGTCGTTCTTGAGTCTTTGAGCCTGATGGGCGCGCTGCGCGAAATCCGGCATCTTCGGCGCAACAAGCCGCTGGCGCGCTGGTTGCATACGACGCGCAACGCAGAGCTGGTCGTGGTGCTGGGGGAAGATACTGCGGCACTGATTGGTCTAACACTGGCGTTCATTTTCCTCGGTACCGCGGCGATCACCGGCGACCCGGTTTACGACGCAGCCGGTTCAATCGCCATAGGCATCGTCTTGATCATCGTATCGGTATTCATCGCCGTGCGGATCAAGGGACTGTTGATCGGTCGCTCAGCCGAGCCGGATTTGCAGGCCAAGATTGATGAAATCATTGCTGACGATCCGGCAATTGATAGGGTATTCAATACGATTACGATACAAATGGGCCCGAAAATAATGCTGGCAGCGAAAATCTCGATACCTGCGGGAATACCAATCGAGGAAGCGGTCGCGCACATCAATAAGCTGGAGCGCCGACTCAAGGCGGTAGTACCCCAGATTGGATTGTGGTTTATCGAGCCCGATAGCACCGATGCATAAGGCGCTCGGCCACATCGTCGCTTGCGCGGCCGCCGGGCGCGATCGCACCGCCACCGCAAACC
>JAPUGB010000138.1 GCA_027293165.1 Gammaproteobacteria bacterium | reverse complement strand
AATCAGTTTCAGCAGCGTGCTCTTGCCCGCTCCCGAGTGGCCCGTCAGGAACGCAAACTCGCCGCTGTGCAGTTCCAGCGAGACACCGCGAAGCGCTTCAGATCCCCCGTCGTATCGTTTCGTTACGCTCTCGAAGCGAATCATGTCGACCCCTCTTCGACCGCGGCGTGCGGCTCGAGAAGCGCATCGACATATTGCTCCGCGTCGAACACCTCCATGTCGTCCGCGTGCTCCCCGATGCCGAGAAAGCGGAACGGTACGTCCAGCCGATCAGCAATTGCGAGCAGAATGCCCCCGCGTGCACCGCCATCAAGCTTGGTCATCGCAATGCCGGTTAAGCCTATGGCTTCATGAAACTCGACCGCCTGACTCAACGCGTTTTGTCCAAGACTGGCGTCGAGCACCAGCATTTTCTCGTGCGGGGCCGTCTCGTCCAGGCTCCCGGCTACCCGCACGATCTTTTCGAGTTCCCGCATCAGGCCTGCCTGGGTTTGCAACCTGCCCGCCGTGTCTGCCAGTACGACGTCAGTACCACGGGCGCGAGCCGCCTCGAAGGCGTCGAAAATCACCGCTGCCGGGTCGGCCCCGGGTTCCTGCGAAATAACCGGGGTGGCGTTGCGTTCACCCCAGGCTTGTAGCTGCTCGATGGCCGCCGCCCTGTAGGTATCTCCGGCCGCCAGCAGGACCGACAGCCCCTGGCCGCTGAATCGCTTGGCCAGTTTGCCGATGGTCGTGGTTTTGCCCGAGCCGTTGACACCTACCATAAGAATAAGGAAGGGGCGGACCGCGGTCGGGATCAAAAGGGGATGAGCACGAGGTTCCAATATTTCCAGCAGGATGTCCCGCAACAGCTGCCGCAGGGATTCGCTGCCTGGTTCGGTATTCTTAGTCGAGCGGCGTCGCAGGCCGTCGATGATGCGCTGGGTTGCATCGACGCCGACATCGGCCAGCAGCAATTGATCCTCTAACTGCTCTGCCAGCTCGTCATCGAGCCGCCTGCCGGCCAGCCAGTCCAGTCGTCCGACCCCCAGTCGCCGGTGCAGGCGCTCTTTCAGGCGCGAAAAAAAGCCCGTGCCGTATGAATCCGCTTCCTGCGAGTCTGTTCGCTCCGTCATGAGCGCGCATGTTAACGAATATCCCCGCAACAAACAGGTGGCGGCAGAACCCTGCGGAGTCCCGCTGCCCGAGGCGCGCCCCGCCACTCAATCCTGTCTAACGCTGGGGTCGTTCATCAGGATGTAAATGACGCCCGTAGCTCGTAGTCCACCCATGTACATTCTGCTTGCCGGTACCTTACAGTATGCTTACAGAAAGGTTTTGAAATTCGGTGGAATCGGCAAACAATAAATTCCAGCGCTTTAGAGCAACGGTGGATTTCTTATTTTTCCATACAATTCGTAAACAGACATTTCGAGTGGTGGCCTGGACATTTTTCCCGCAGCGCGGGTATTTTCTGTAGGCGAGTTCGATGACGGAATGGAAAGACCGGAGCGAAAAGTCGAACGTTCGAATCATTGCCGGACAATGGAAGGGCCGGCGCCTCAGAATTGTCACCGACGAAATTCGCCCGACACCGAATCGCGTCAGGGAGACGTTGTTTAATTGGCTCGCGCCAGTGATCGAAGGCAGGCGTGGACTCGATCTGTTCGCGGGTACCGGAGCGCTCGGCATCGAGGCGCTGTCGCGCGGTGCCGCCCAGATGGTCTTCATCGAGCGGCATCAAGCCGCCGCTCGAGGTTTACGCGAAGCACTCCAGGAGTTGGGCTGTACGGCGGCGCGGGTCCTTGCGACAGATGCCGGCGAGTATTTGCAACAGGCGCCTAGCGCCTTCGATCTGGTGTTTCTGGATCCGCCGTTCGACGGTCCGGGCCTGGAAAATTTGTGTACACTGCTCGGCAGTCGCGGCTGGCTGGCGCCTGGAGCCCTTGTTTACCTGGAAACCGGCCACCAGCAGGGGCTGCCTTCCCTGCCAGAATCCTGGGAACTGCTGCAGCAGAAATCGGCGGGCCAGGTGGTCTACGCGCTGGCCCAGTGGAACGGCTGAAGGGATACTTTTAAGCGAAACGGAGTACCTTAATGGCGACAGGGGCCATGTATCCGGGGACATTCGATCCCTTCACCAACGGTCACGAGGAGATCGTGCGCCGGGCCGTGATCCTGTTCAGCCCGGTGGTGGTCGCAGTGGCTGCGAGTCCCGGTAAAACACCGATGTTTGACCTGGACGAACGCATTGCAATGGCCGCCGAAGTGCTGGCCGACCTGGACCACGTCGAAATACAGGGGTACGAAGGTTTGACCGTCACTTTTGCACGAGCCCGCAAGCTGCAGGCCGTTATACGGGGATTGCGGGCAGCATCGGATTTTGAATATGAATTTCAGCTGGCAACGATGAACCGCCATCTTGAGCCGGAGGTTGAAACCGTCTTTCTCACACCGACTGAAAAGTACATGTTTGTATCCTCGTCACTGGTTCGCGAAATTGCCAGCATGGGCGGTGACGTGTCGGCCTTCGTGCACGAGTCAGTGAACAACGCACTGCGGGCTCGATGCGCGCCGTGAGTACCGACGCTTTAGCTTAGCTGGATAGTTTCTAATGAATCCGTGGCTCGCGCTTCGGACGCATGTCGCCGAGCGCGGAAAGTCTGTGCTGAATATTTGATGAAAACAGACCGAAAGACAGCATTTCTTGGCGCGTGGCTGATCGCGCTGTTGCTGCCATTGCTGGCCTGCGCGGAATCCTTACCAAATCAGGCCGCCATAGCGAGCGCTGATCCGCTGGCAACGGCAGCCGGCATGGAAATTCTTGACCAGGGAGGCAACGCGTTTGACGCCGCGGTTGCTGTCAGCGCCGCGCTGGCGGTCGTTGAACCGGCCAGTTCGGGACTCGGCGGCGGTGCGTTCTGGCTGCTGCATATAGAGGCGGAAGACCGGGACATTTTCGTGGAT
>JAPUGB010000137.1 GCA_027293165.1 Gammaproteobacteria bacterium | reverse complement strand
GGCTTCCTCGAATCCGCTCAACCTGCCCAGTTCTTCCAACCCGGCCAATTCGTTGATAACGAACAGCATCTCCCTGACCGGGGCCCGATACTCGGACATGAAGTGTCTCCTGAGAATGGCCGGTTATTGTAGCAAGAGCCGTGACAGACGCCGCAACGTATCAAACCAGGCTGACAGCTACCGCGCAAATGCTCCGGCGCTACGCTATCGCTAAGGCGTTCTTCGCATTCACCCGGCACCTGCAGCCAATAACCCATCGCTCGCTCCCGGCACGGTGCCGGGCGAGGGTGACCGAGCCGCGTTCCTGGCTCAACCCCAGCCCGACACCCCGGAGGGGGCCGCTCGCTTAATCTCGCTACGCCATCCCTGGCGCCGCTCGAATCGGCGTCCACTCGCCAAGGTGGCTGCCCCGCGCGATGACCGCACTAAAGTTCGGCGCTCGATTCCTCTCCATCACTCCGTTTCACTCCAGTGGCGGCGCCGCAGCTTCGTTCCCGACAACGCTCACGGCCCCTCCGGCATGTCCGGCTGCGGGGGATCGGAGGGCATCCGAGCGTCGTCGCCGGCTTGCGAGACAGGGATGTCGGAGCATGCCGGCGCCCGGCGCCGCCACTCCGGCCAACAATTGCCCCGACGGGAAATCGTGCGCCGAACTTGAGTGCCTATGCCCTTAAACATGCCTCCCCGTAACCTTACTCGATGAGCCAGGAAACGTCGCCCGCACCCGGCGACGCGCCACGATGCTTCGAACCAGGCTGCAGCTACCGCGCAAATGCTCCGGCGCTACGCTGGCGCTAATGCGCTCTTCGCATTCACCCGGCATCTGCAGCCAATAACCCATCGCTCACTTCCGGCGCGGTGCCGGGGGTGTTGTCGCAGGCGATATCGGAACGCCGGAGCCGAGACAATGCGACCGGCAGCGCGCCGCAACATCGGGCTATGCATAATGGCACCGTAGTATCAGATGAATGGCATAAGGAAACGGCAACATGACCACGCAGGGCTCAACCGCCACGAAAGACCAAAGCGGCGATCACGCGGAAGCAATTGACGATACGGCCCGAAAGCTGCACAAGCTGAATGCGGCAGGTTATCTTCGTGACGATACGCTGCCGGCACTCGAAGCCGTTGCGCACCAGTTTGCCGTCGCCATCACGCCCCGCATGCTGGACGTCATTGATCCGCAGAATCCCGATGATCCGGTGGCCCGGCAGTTTCTGCCAGATGTCCGGGAACTTGAATGCCACCATGAGGAACGAACCGACCCGATAGGCGACGAACGATTTTCGCCGCTGCCTGGAATCGTGCATCGCTACCCCGATCGCGCGCTGCTCTTACCCCTCAAAGTGTGCCCGGTTTATTGCCGTTTTTGCTTTCGCCGCGAAACCATCGGCACCATCGAAAACGGTTTGTTGTCGAGCAAAGAACTCCAGAACGCCATAGATTACATTCGTAAGCACACCGAAATATGGGAGGTGATCCTGTCCGGCGGAGACCCGTTGATGCTGTCGCCGCGGCGCCTGGAACGAATTCTGTTGGATTTGCGCTCGATCGATCACGTCCGTGTAATACGCATACATTCACGAGTTCCCTTGGTTGCCCCGGAGAGAATTTCACAGCGTGTGACCCAGGTTCTGCGAGCTGCACTGCCGGTATTTGTCGTGCTCCACTGTAATCACCCCAGGGAGTTTACCGAGGCCGGAACGCTCGCTTGCGCTCAGCTGGTCGATGCTGGAATCCCGATGTTGAGTCAGACCGTTCTGCTCAGAGGCATCAATGACGATATTGAAACAATGACTGCGTTACTGCGCCTGCTGGTCGAGCACCGCATCAAGCCCTACTACCTGCACCACGGCGACCAGGCTCGCGGTACCGGGCATTTCCGCACTCGCATTACCACGGGGCAGGAGCTGGTCGCCCGGTTACACGGCAACGTGTCGGGAATTTGCCAGCCCACCTATGTTCTCGATATCCCTGGCGGGTATGGAAAGACCCCGATTGGGCCTAACTACCTTGCGAACGGTAGCGATGGCGCGTATTGCGTAACGGACTACCGCGGTCGGCAACACGTTTATAATGACACCAGGCAAGATTCAGAATTTGGAAAGCCATGACTCACAAGCATATCGAAGTTCGACCGCTGGCCGGTAGCCTTGGCGCCGAAATTTGCGGTGTCGACCTGCGAGATTCACTCGACGATGAAACGTTCGAGGAAATCCATCAGGCGCTACTGGATAACCTGGTGATATTTTTGCGCAATCAGGACATCACGCCGGACCAGCAAAAAGCGTTCGGACGGCGCTTTGGCGAACTACACATTCACCCATACATCCCCACGCTGGAAGGACACCCGGAGATCATCAAGCTGGAGAGCGCCGATGATGGCCCAGGCGAGATGGCTTACCAGTCCAACACCTGGCACACGGACCTGACGTACACAGCCGAACCCCCGATGGGCTCAATGCTGCACGGAATTAAGGTGCCTGCAGTGGGTGGAGACACGATGTTTCTAAACCTCTACGCGTCCTATCAGGCACTTTCCGACACCATGAGAAGCCTGGTTGATGGTCTGACTGCCGTGCATGACATCGTCACGAGCATGCCTCCAGATTTCACTCGACAGAGCTGGGCTCCAAAGCAACTGGCACGCATGCAGGATGTCACGCCACCGGTCGAACACCCGGTCGTGCGCACCCATCCGGAGACCAAGCGCAAGTGCCTGTTCGTCAACCGCAACTTCACCTCGTATATTAAAGGTATGACGCTACCCGAAAGCGATGCACTGCTGGGCTTCCTTCTCGAACATATTGAACAACCGGAATTCCAGTGCCGATTTCATTGGCAAACCAAGTCACTGGCTTTTTGGGACAATCGTTGCACGCAGCACTATGCCGTCAACGACTATCGAAGCAAGCGGCAAATGCATCGGGTTACGATCTGTGGAGAACGGCCGCACTGATTAACGACACGGTATTCCTTCGCGGGGTTAAACTGATTGGTGCCGCGCGCCGTGCGGTTGCACGCTGAGCACCGGGTATTCCTGAATGGGAAGAGGACGGCCGTGTTCCGGCGTTGAACGGATATTTTCAGGCAGTCTTGCGCCCTTGAATGGTCGGCCGAAGAAATTGGGCGGCCTGCTCCAACACCTGCTCCGTCGTCTCCCAGCCGATACATGCATCGGTCACGGAAACGCCGTATTCCAACGCCGAGGGGTCGCCGTTGACGGGCTGATTACCCTCCCGCAGATTGCTCTCCAACATAAAGCCAAAGATTGAACGGTTACCGTTGATGATCTGCTCAAAGCAGTCACGCGCGACCAAAGGCTGCAGCGCCGGATCTTTATTTGAATTGCCATGGCTGCAATCGATCACGATGCGTTGCGGAAGCCCAGCTTCCTGCAGGGCCTTTTCACATAGCGCTACGCTCACGGAGTCGTAGTTCGGCCTCCCACCACCGCCACGCAATACCACATGGCCGTAACGGTTACCGCCGGTTTGAAAAACGGCGGTACGCCCGTCCTGGTTGATCCCTAGAAAATGATGCGGTTGCTGCGCCGACTTCAGCGCATTGACGGCTACATCCGCCGACCCGTCGGTGCCGTTTTTAAAGCCCACCGGCGTGGAAAGCCCGCTTGCCATTTCACGGTGCGTCTGCGACTGGGTAGTTCGCGCACCGATCGCCGTCCAGGTAACCAGGTCGCCCAGATACTGCGGCATGATCGGGTCCAGCGCTTCGGTGGCCGTCGGCAAACCGATGTCGGTCAGATTCAACAACAATTCCCGGGCCATGCGGATGCCCTTCTCGACCCGGAAGGAATCATCCATGTCGGGATCATTGATCAACCCTTTCCAACCAACCGTTGTTCGGGGTTTCTCAAAGTAGACACGCATCAGTATGAAAATGACGTCCCCGACCGAGTCGGCAACTGACTTGAGCCGACCAGCATATTCGAGCGCAGCGGAAATATCGTGGATTGAGCATGGGCCGACTACCGCAAACAAGCGGGGATCGCGGCGGTCGAGAATATTTTGTAGGGTTCGCCGACTATCAATGATCATTCGCTCGGCACTCGGGCTCACCGGCAAAGCCTTTTTCACCGCCTCAGGCGGCGGCAAAATGCTCTTGGCAACGACATTTACGTTGTGAATGCGGTTATCCATGCCTAATCAACCTCTTCCGCGATCGCGACTGCAGCGCAGGAGCTCCCCACGGGGCCGCATAGGATAGCAGTTTCCGGCGCATTTCGGTTACGCCGGAGCTCCAGCGCTGCTGGCCGGAACAGCAACGGCAGGTCCACAGCCGAACATTTGCGTCGAGTCTGGAACCAAGCTGTCGTAGAATTCCCGCTCGCGATCAACATCAGAACAAGAGCAGGGAAACACCATTGGTTCACAGGAAGAATCTCCGACGGCGCGAAAGGCTGGGTAAGTATCGAATTGAGCGCCGCTTGTCCACCGGGCCACGCGCAACGGTCTACCAAGCGTTTGACACGATCCACGGAACCCGGGTCGCGTTAAAGATTCCCTTTCCGGATCTTATGGATGATGAGTTTCTCGACGAGTTTCGTCGCGAGGCGCGACTGTCCGTGCGGATGGAGCACCCCAACGTACTGCCTGTTCAAAATGCCTGCTTTATCGGCGACCTATTCGTTATTGCAATGCCGCTTGGGCTGGAGACGCTCGGTGACCGGATGTCGCGACGCATGTCCACTGCCCTGGCCCTCAACTACACGAAACAAGCGCTTGCCGCAGTCGCGCACGCGCACAGCCGCAACATCATTCATTGTGATGTCAAACCGGAGAACTTCATCATTTTCCCGGGTGAGCGTTTGAGGCTATCCGATTTTGGCTTTTCCAAGGTCGCCATGCGGACCATCAAGGCGTCAGGGTCTGGCACTGTTGGTTACCTGGCACCGGAACAGGCGCTCGGCCGACCCATGTACCAGTCGGACGTGTTCTCGCTGGGGCTGGTCATCTATAAGATGTTCAGCGGCCAGCTGCCCGAATGGCCGTTTAAGTGGCCCCCACCCGGTCAAGTTCGACTGCGCGCCAAGCTCAGGCCGAAAATGATTGCCTGGATCCGCAAAAGCATCGAGTATCGCCCGCACGCCCGTTATCGGAACGCGGTCGCTATGGAGCGGGCCTTCAGCGAGATCCATTTGAAGGTGAAAAAGCGTGTCAGCTAAGCTGCATCTCGTCGACATGCATCGCGGTCAGCTGGATAAAAGCCGCCTGTACGTTGGCGACCATGACGGAGAATCGGATGTCTACCAGACATCCATTGGTCATGTCGCCGTTTCAACTGTTGCGGATATCGACAAGCCAGGGCCAAATGAAGACTCGGCGGCAATTGTCCCGGTGAACGGTGACGGCCTCGTGCTGATGGTAGCCGACGGTGTCGGCGGTCTGCCTGCTGCAAAGCGCGCGTCAAACCTGACCGTGCAGACCATCTGCGATTACGTGAGCAATGCCGGTGAAGAGGAAACGGGTTTGCGAACTGCAATTCTTGACGGCATCGAGGCAGCGAATCGGGCCCTGCTGGAACTCGGCACCGGATCCGCAACAACGCTTGCTCTCGCTGAGACTCGGCAGGACTACATTCGCAGTTACCATGTCGGCGATTCGAGCATCTGGCTTTGCGGCCAGCGAGGGCGCCTTAAGCTGCAGACTACACCCCACTCGCCAGTCGGGTTCGCAGTGGAGTCGGGATTGATGGACGAATCCGATGCTCTGCTGCATGAGGAACTGAACGTCATCTCAAACGCGATAGGCACCACCGACATGAGAATTGAAATCACTTCCGAACTGCCGTTGGCTGCGCGGGATACCGTTTTAATAGCCAGCGACGGCCTGTTCGACAACCTTCTTGAAAGAGAGATTATCGATACGATCCGTAAAGGGCCGCTGAGCACCGCAATTCAAACGTTGACCGCACTGGCCGCTGCCCGTATGCGCGAGCAACACGACGACGCCCCGTCCAAGCCGGACGACTTTACGGCGGTTCTGTTCCGCCCCGATGGAAAGGCGAGTGGTACCAGCACTCGGTCATCCTAGACCCGAAACGGGCCGACTCCGATACAGAATCGTCACACGCTTTACGGCGAGCGCTTGGCTATCGGCGGCAGGTGCCGGG
>JAPUGB010000136.1 GCA_027293165.1 Gammaproteobacteria bacterium | reverse complement strand
ACGAATAGTCCAAAAGACTGCCTTTGGATCGCATGATTACCAGCGGCGCTAGGGTCCGCATCGGGTCGGCAGCGGCCCCTCATCATCGTATCAGCTCAAGGTCCGCTATCGGGCGTATACCGGTCGCTCGGCAACGATATTTCGAGAGTCAAAATCTGAACGTCTGCTTTTCCCGAAAGCGGACATTCAGGCACCCCAAAAACCACTGAAATTAGGGTCCGCTTTCGGCCAAAAGCAGACATCAGTCGGACGAGTACAATACTTGAATGCCCTCCAGCAACATTAGATCTTTGTCGTATGGTTTCCCATTGCTAAGCTGATTCCGGTGCGCGAATTGCGTATTTCGCAGCAAGACCTAGGTGCTGATATTGTCTGGGGTCCGCAAGCCTATACCGAAGTGCATCAATAGCTGCGTCCGAGGCGTACGTAGCAACCACCGCCTCACGAGGATCTGTGATCGCCCTGCCGCCTCGGTGGAAACCGCACCCATCGAATAGAATCAATGTACCAGCTTCCCCGGTGCAGCGAAGCGCATGTCCAAACGGTATCTTGGCTGCGAGCTGTTGCTCTGACGGAGATGACCCCAATGGCGGATCACTGGGGAAAAGCGTGCCACAGCCACCAGGGAGCTGCTTCCAGATACTCAGTGACAATTCGAAAGCGACTGGTGGTCAGGAGCGGGCGCCCAGCGGCCTGGCCTATCTGTCTGCAGGTGTTGCCTTCTGTTTCATGACGCAGATTGGTCGTTATGCACAAATTACCAAACAGCAACTAAGCGGATACCGGATTATTCAGAATACCGCGTTCCGTTTTTCCCGAGACCACGAGCCACAAGCCTTCGCCGTCGAATCCCTCGTGTGCCTGGACACCGACGAGCCAGAGGACAAGTCCATACAACTCGTGAGGATGGCCGAACAGACCTGCTACATCCATGCGGCTTACCGGACAGCAACGGCAACTGAACTCACGATAGGCGACTGACCCCTGTTGCTTTATTTGTCCGATTCTCGCTGCGCCAGATAATGCCTGTCCGCCGCGCGATGCGTCGGCAGCAGCCGCGGTGCAGCGCGCAAGAAATCCCAGACAGCCGCGATGCCTGAGCGCCACAAGATCTTTGCGGTAAGCCATACCGACGGATAGTGCAAGTCGTCGGTCAGGGTGTGCTGATTGGGTTCCATGTCGGGGCGTTTGGCGAGCACCCTGTCAAGTTCCGAAACGCTGAGCCAGTCGCATCGGTAGACCACGTCACCGTCAGGATTCAGCACATAGACCATGTTAGGCAGGCTGCCGTAAGCGCGATGCATGTCGCCGTCAAGCGTATCGACCACGACCGTTCGCGACTCGCCATAGTCATCCTTCAAACATCCTGCCAACGCAATCTTTTGTGGCATGGCCCGGTGAGCTGGTCGGCGGCGCCCCGGATGTGCTTCGCGGACGTAGACGACCAGCCACTCGACGTCCGGGTATTTTTTTCTCAGCAGGCCTATCTTGTCGACATTTCTCGCATACATCATGCAGGAAACGCTGGCGGTCTCGAGAACCAGCCAGCGTCCCCTGAAAGACGACAGGTGCAGCGGATCGCCATCCAGGCCCGTGAGCCCAAAGTCAGGCGCCGGCTCGCTGACTTTCGGCCCCGGAAACTGCGTCAGATCATAGTCTGATAACCGGAACCGGCCATGATTGTATGTCATGCGTGACCCTGACTAACGACCTGCCTTGCGCAGGTTTTGCACGGTATACAATCTCGGTTGATTGACATCATCGGTGATGATGCTCTTGAACTGCAGGGTCGTACAGTGCATGGCCTGAACGTCCAGCAGCACTGCGTAGTCATCGAGCGCAACGCCCTTGCCCTTGTTTGCCGCCGCGTGATGATCGGAATGGGCCTTGCCGATCGGAAACCACTTCCACATGTCGCCTTTGCGATCGTAGACGATCAGCGATGCCATGGTCATGGTCTGCGAGTCCAGATTGATGACCCGCTTGCCGATCGGGTGATTGGAGTCCTTGGGTGTGCCGACCAGCGTATAGGTTTTGCGCAGCTGGTAGGTGACCTTCGGGAAGCAATTGCCCTTACCGTGCACATCGACGAATCGGTAACCTTCCGGGTCTTTTTCGGGCACGTCGGCCAGTTCCATCTCGTTGTGGTAATAGAATGGCAGTAACAGATTACGCGTGCCCGCGTACTCCCAGTTGTAATCGGTTACCCGGCCGTTGTAGCCCTCGAAGTCCTCGATCATCAGGTCAGTGCCCAGGAAAGCGTCGGTGATTTGCCCGGAGGCCAGGCGGCGGACCCGTCGCTGGAAGCCGACATACAGCCAGGCATTATCCCTGCGCGTGTCGTCTTCGTAGCGGTGAATCAGCAATTGTGTATTCGCCAGATCGAACGGTTCTTTTACGATGCTGTATATGCCCCGGTAAATTTCGCCCGGATTTTCTTCGAATTTCGGCGTGGGTGAGAATGTCACCCGGTGCGAATAATTCATGAAATGCCATTCGAACTTCAACACGCGCTCGACCTTGCCGGTGTTTACGTTGCGGAAGGTCCACCAGAACGGATAGATCGTTTCGCTGTCCCCGGAATTGAAGCCGTACTGATAATTCCAGACAAGCTTCTGGCCCGCGCCGGGATCGTCTTGCTCAGGCTCCTTGGGAAATGCTCGTCCCGCGACAAAGTTATTCAGTGTCCCGTTTTCAGCGACGCTGACATCCGCCGCATATTTTCGGGTCGCCTCAACGTAGTCGTCACTGAGAGGGAAATCGGTTGTCGGCGCCGTTTGTATGCTGACCCAGCCATCCTTTACAAAGCGGTATAGGGCTTCGTCGAGGATGGGTTCGAATTGATCCACGTTGCTTTGATCGACGACTATGCCGGGACTGTAGCCATCGAAAGCTGGCGTCCAGTCAGCATACGGATAGAAGGAATTGCGAATGTCATCCTCGGTGAATGGATCCGCGGCTGCGAGAGCCGCAAATCCGGCCAGGCCAATCGTTAATGTAATGAGTATGCGCTGCTTCATGACGCTCTCCTGTTAGAATCGATAGCGAATAGTAAGTTGAAATTCATCTTCGTTGATCGCGGAACCAATGGGGCCCGCGCGGAATCTGCCGAGCGGTTCAAACCCGCCGACGCCCAGGCTGCTGAACGGTGCGAAACACACAGGGTTAGGCGGGACTTCGGCCAGGAGCGGTGGCGGGCAGGTAAACGGCGGGAAGGGATTCGCTGCACGATTGTCATCGAATGCCTGCGCCCCGTCGCCGAACTTGATGTTGACCAGCGCAATCACGCGCCAATTGTTGTTGATTTTCCAGTCGATCGATGGCGCGACCGCACCACTGCCGGCTTCGAAATCGTATGCCGTGAGGACCTGTGGTGTTAAGCGGTCATTCAGGTAATTCCCCTGGAATAGAAACGTCGTGATGTAATTATCCTCCCAGTCCACCATGCCGACTTCGCCCACCGTCGGCAACCCCTGTGCATTGACACTGGCTAACTGATGATCCAGCAGATGCTGGCCGAAGACCTGCAGCGACAGCAAAAAGGCGCGCCGCTTGTTAAGGAACGGGATAAACGTGGGGCGGTCCATACCGATCACCCAACGCACGACATCCGATTCAGAAAACAGGCGCTCTTGCAGGGTGTTGGGAAATTCCTCGCCCGATGTATGGGCCACCTCGACGCGAAACGCGGTCTTCACTGCCTCGATGTAAAAGTCAGCCGAGGCGCCAATCAACGTGATCCTCGGGAAGTCGATGTCGAATGCGAGGTT
>JAPUGB010000135.1 GCA_027293165.1 Gammaproteobacteria bacterium | reverse complement strand
GGTTTCCAAACCGCGTCAGGATCGGCGAAAGCGCGGACAGACAGTAGACATTCACGGCCGCGTCGGCAGGGAGTTCCTGGGACAGGCCGAGTCGACCTGATTCTCGGCGAAAATCTCCAGCAGCGAGTAGCTCCAAAGCCTGATCGACGCGCCGGTAATAGTAAGTGCCGGGCACCAGGCCATCCACAGCATTCACGATGAGATACAGGTCGACTAGCGTGGCGCTCGGCGGCTCCAGGAAATCGGTGGGGATGCCGTGCGTAGCTCGTTCGAGCACGGTAGACAATTCTGCGAACGAGATGGAACGGGCCGGGTCAAAGGCACGCGTCGATCCGCGCCGGCGGATGACGCTCGCCAGCGACTCTTGCGGCAATTCGGTGTCCGCGATCTGACGCAGTGGCTGCACGAGCCCGCTTGCCGGCACTGTCTCTGCTTGGGGCGTGTTGCCCCGCCATGCTGTCACTTCTTCACTGCCCGCGAGCGACGAGGCGGCATGCATGTCGCGAATCGGCGGGTAATCAATTGCAGACGGGGACAGCGGTTCGGTTTCGAGCTTGAGCTCACGCATAGGCGGCGCAGCTGGCGCTGATTGATTGGACCGCCCGAGCGATACCAGTGTGAGGGCGCCCTCCCGCGCGGGGTCGAGGCCCAACAGGGCCTCCACAGCAGCATCGCAGAACCCCATGACGATGTTCGGCTGCAGCGCTTTCGCTGCAGCAATAGCCAGCAGATTCGCATGCAAGGTGCCGCCGTCCCAGAAGCAATGGCGGTATGCACGAGCCTGGTATTTCCAAGCGTTTCGCCAATACGTCGAGGCACTGACCAGAATCAGCGGCGCTCGCGCGATACTGGGGTGCGCGCTCGCTGCGTCGACCAGGATTCGACGGTAATCGCCGGTGCGCAGCCGGCGGAGCGCGAAGTCATGCGGTCCGAAATGGTAAACGCCAGCCGGGAGATCGGGGAGATCTTGTGTGACCAGATAGAGATCAATGTGATACATAGCCCCCGTGTTCGAGTGGGCGCGGAAATACACCTCACCACCGGGATAGCGCTTTTGCTTAGTGATGCCGGCAGTCAGGAACAGGACCTGGGAGAGCGTGGCAAGGTCCGGAATCTTCTCGCCCGCATTCTCGGTCGATCCTTTGCTGACGGGTATCGCGATTGCTTCCAACGTCGTGGGCGTCGAGTTGTCGAGAACCTTCGGATCGCGGGGGAGAGGTACAGATTCCACGCCGCGGTAGATCTTGAAGAGCAGCGGCTTGTTGTCCCAATCAAGAAAGTGCACGTTCGCACGAAGACTCTCTTCGCTGTGCTTGGTGCTCTCGTGATAATAAAGGGCCGCGTCCGTATTCTGATTTTGACTCGAGTGGCCCACTTACACGGTGAAACTTTCCCCGCAGCCGCACGAACTCGCAGCATTCGGGTTATCAAAGACAAACTTTTCTTTTAGGCCGTCCATGATCAAGTCGATCCTCGACCCGGCAAGCAACGGCAAACTCTTTGGGTCTATCACGATGGTCAAGCCAGCAACCTCGAAGAATTGGTCATCCGGACCGGTCTTGTCGCCGTAGTCGACGATGTACTTCCAGCCTGAACAACCGGAGTGTTCGACGCCAAGTCTCAGCGGGACGTCCGAACCTCGCTTTGCTAGTTGTTCGCGAACCCGGGTCGCCGCAGTTTCTGTAAAGGTTATGGCCATGGATCCAGCTCCAGATGGTTGCGAAACCAAACTAACCTGATCAGAGCCCGGTGTCAATATAGTTAGGACTCGATACTATCTAAGGCCGCCCTGGGTACGGGATTCGGGCCAAAGAAGCAGGGCCTCAGTCGGGCGCGGACGCTGCTTGGGACGCCATTATCGCGTCGACGAGCGCTGCTTTACCGGGATCGGCGTGAAAGCTATCTGGGATGAGTAGATACCCACGAATCCCCGAATCGGTTTCCAATAGATACACGGTCACGTCATCGCCGGGATCCGTTCCGCCATCCAGGCTAATGACGTCCATGACACGTGCTTGTGCGGGGCTCCACGTGCCCTGTTCTCCAGCAAGGCTCAGGGATCCTGCCTCGCTGCCAAAGCTATGCTTGAATCCCTGGCGCTGCACCAGCTCCAGAACCTCCGCTAGTTCACGCACGTCAACACCCCTTCGTTTTAATGAACACTATGATCTTCCGCTATTTGATTGCCGGCGCTCGCACGGGTTTGTAATCCGCTGCCCCCATGCATCACCGGCCGCTGTGGCAGGCGCCACTACTTGATTCGTATCTCTGTCGTGTCATGTCACGCTCGCCTTGAGCCTGCTCTGAATCGAGCCCCATTGTCAAGATGATTAGGACTCGTTACTATTTGTCGCCATGCCGAAAAGCCCCAAGGCCGGTGACAGGGAGCTAGCAGAGCTTGCGCTGCAGCTTGGCCGCATGGCCTATGCGGATTGCTGTGCCGGCGGTCTAACCCATGGGCAATGGGCAGCGCTCCGCTTTTTCGCCCGAGCCAACCGCTTTTCCCGTACCGTATCTGCATTCGCGGATTACCACGCCACTACCCGTGCAACCGCCTCCCAAACAATCAGCACCCTCGTAAAACAACGCTACCTGACCCGCCGCCGGTCTCAGCGAGACGGCCGGTCGACGCGCTTTGATCTGACTCGGCCTTCCCGACAGCTGCTCCAGGACGATCCCTTCGAGTCGGTGGTCGTCGCTGCCCGGCAACTCGCGCCCTCTGCGCGTGACAAGACCGCCCAATGCCTGCGACGGATGCTGGGCGAGCTCGCAGCTGTGCGCGGCCGCGGGTTGTTTGGCATTTGCCCCTTGTGTCAGCACCTGCAGATCAATGAGGCCGACAGCGCGGAATCCTATGCTTGTGAATTGCTGCGTGAGCCGCTGGAACCGGAGGAAACTCACCAGATCTGCGCGCACTTTGTGCCGAAGGCGGGTTGATCCGACAGCACAACAATCCGAAACAGGCGCGGGGAGGGATTGGGACTATTCGATGCAAGAAAAAAAGGACCCGGTGCCTGTTTGGGGGAATTATGGGGAATAATTGCGCCGGGCACCGGGCCAAAAAGCGGTGCGAAAGCAGGGGCGGTGGCCCCTGGACCCGCCAAGCTTCTAATAGGCGGGCGCGCACCGGTCATCGAAGCCATCCGACCACGCTTGGCCGTCAACCTTTTTGCGTTGCCGCAGCGCTGCCTTCTGGCGTCATGTTAGTTTGGAATCCAAACTATTGGATTTCGGCACGATTGTCAAGATAGTTAGGACTCGATACTATATTGACCGGTGCCGGCAATGCATAGCCACGCTCACGGCACCCAGGAAAGGACGCGTGCCGGATTCAGACATCATCCAAATTCAGCGGCATCTGATTGCTGAGTTCGCAGTTTTCGACGACTGGTTGGACCGCTATCAGTACCTGATCGATCTTGGTCGACAACTGCCGCCTTTCCCAGATCGCTGGAAGACCCAAGCCAACCGCGTGCGTGGCTGTCAGGCTCAAGTGTGGCTCCACTGTCGTGAGTCTGGGGGGCGACTGGTGTTTGATGCGATCAGTGATGCAGCGATCGTCTCGGGATTGATCGCGCTACTAATACGCGTTTATAGCAACCAGCGTCCGCAACAGGTTCTCGAAACGCCGCCGATATTCATCGAGGAACTCGGACTCGGGGCACATTTGAGCCCGAGCCGCAGTAACGGCCTGCACGTGATGCTGAATACGATCATGCGAAACGCAGCTGCTGCGTGAAACATACCGCGCACTGGAGCGTCAGAGCAGGTGAGAGGCGGAAGCACCTGACTAGTCGGTTGACGACACAGCTGGTCCGGAGTCGAGATCCATCAGCAATTCCTGGAGAAGAAATTTAGCATCGCGAAACACCGGCCACCCGTCACCGGGCAGCAAAGCCTCAAGCTCTGGCAGCAGCGCAAGTCGCTGCACGGACGCGATCGCTGCGCGCTTATCTGACAGTTTTTCTTCCGGCAGAAGGCATAATGCCCCACCTTCATGAGCGCGGATCAGGTCGCCCGTGATCAGCGTGGCGCCCTCAACCAGCAGCGCCAGCTCGCCCGGCGTTTTCGAACCCTCCAGTTCCAGTGCCAACATGCCGGGCACCACCTCATCCCCGTCGCTCAACCAACGAGTGCACGCCACCGGGAAACTATTGGCTTCTTGTGACGGGCCCATCAGTTGCGCACCGGTGTTCTCGGCAAGCCTGATTGAATCCCGCACATGATCGGAGTTGGTGACCACTATCCAGGCCACACCGCCTAACTCCCGCAGGTGTGCCTCGTCATGATCGGCAAGGGGCAATGGATCGATCACCACGTTGCCTTGCGGGCGAACCCACACGACGCTGTGGAAATCGATGTTTCGGTCTTCGTTAAAGACTGACCAGCCCAACAGATTCGGACGATGGAGGCGCTTCATTGCTTCAGCTCAGCTCGCTACGGCCCGCAAACCATCGACTCTACCACTGCCGGCTCAGGTGCCCAAAAACCGTCCTGGTGCAGTTTAAGCCTGGCTCGCTGGTGTGCAGCAAAAAAGGATTTCGCAGGGTGTCGGAGCTTCGCGACGGTAGATCCTGCCCGACCCACGACCCGCACTCTGAAACCGGCGCTATAATCTGGAATCCATAAGAACACCAATCAGGTACTGATCATGTCATTACGAATCAACAACGAAGCGCCCGATTTCACTGCAGAAACCACCCAGGGAACGATCCATTTCCACGAGTGGATCGGTGACGGATGGGCCATTCTGTTTTCCCACCCCAAGGACTTCACACCGGTCTGCACCACGGAGCTCGGCTATCTGGCCGGCCTTCAACCGGAGTTTGAAAAACGGAACTGCAAAATTATCGGTCTCAGTGTCGACCCGGTGACCGATCACACCGAGTGGTCGCGGGACATCGAGGAAACTCAGGGTCACGCGGTCAATTATCCGCTGATCGGCGATACCGACCTCAAAGTGGCCAAACTCTACGATATGTTACCCGCCGAAGCAGGCGAGACTTCCGAAGGGCGCACAGCCGCCGACAACGCCACCGTCCGCTCAGTGTTCGTTATCGGCCCGGATAAACAAATCAAACTGATGCTCACCTATCCCATGAGCACCGGCCGCAATTTTGACGAAGTGTTACGGGTTCTCGATTCCATTCAGCTGACCGCCAAACACAAAGTGGCAACCCCTGTGAACTGGAAAAATGGGGAAGACGTAATCATTGTGCCGGCGGTCTCCGATGACGAAGCCAAAGAAAAATATCCCGGAGGCTGGGAGGCCCCCAAACCCTATCTACGCATCGTGCCGCAGCCCGATTAAAATCTATCGACGCTTACGGGGTGCCCCATGGTCGAGTTCGTGAAAGTCGCAACGACCGGCGAGCTTGCCCCCGGGTGGGGGAAACTGGTCGAGGTCAGCGACAAGCGGATCGCCCTGTTCAACGTGGACGGAAAGTACTACGCGATCGATGACGAGTGCACCCATGAGGGCGGCCCCCTCTCGGAGGGCGAGCTGGCAGGTACACAGGTCGTGTGCCCGTGGCACGGCGCTGCTTTCGAGCTGACCACCGGTGAAGTGGTCGACCCGCCGGCGGACGAGGCGGTCGCGCGTTACACCGTCCGGGTATCCGGGGAGGACGTCGAAATCGAGATCTGAAGTGTAACGATTGAACGAATATTGCTAGAGGGTATGAGATGAGCGTAATCGATGACTTCCTTGCAAACAACGAAGCCTACGCCGGTAAATTTTCCAAGGGCTCACTCCCCATGCCGCCCGCAAAGCAGATCGCCGTCGTCGTCTGCATGGACGCTCGGCTGGAGACAGGAGCGCTGCTCAGACTTGTAGAGGGCGATGCACATGTAATCAGAAACGCCGGCGGAGTCGTGACTGATGACGTGATCCGTTCGCTGTCCATCTCACAGAGGCTCTTGAGCACGCGCGAGATCATGCTTATTCACCATACCGAATGCGGGATGTTGACCTTTACGGATGCTGATCTAAAGCAGCAAATCCTGGAAGAGACTGGAATAAAGCCGCCGTTCGCAATGTAGGCTTTCGCAGACGTAGATGCAGACGTTCGCCAATCCGTAGCGCGGGTCTACGCGAGCCCATATATTCCCCACAAGGATCAGGTTCG
>JAPUGB010000134.1 GCA_027293165.1 Gammaproteobacteria bacterium | reverse complement strand
GCAAGCGAGTGCTCAAGGATCGCCTCGGGCGGGTGGTTGAAGACATCGAAAGCATCGAACCGCCGCGGCCCGGTCGCAAACTGGTCGCCAGCATCGATTTGCGTCTGCAGTACCTTGCCTACCGGGAAATGAAGGCAGCGGTACACCGCAGCAACGCCAGCTCAGGCTCGGCGGTGATCATCGACGTCGACACGGGCGAGGTGCTGGCGATGGTCAATCAACCATCGTACAACCCGAACGATCGATCCCAGTTTGCCGCGTACCGGTATCGCAATCGTGCCATCACCGATATCTTTGAGCCGGGTTCCAGCTTTAAGCCATTGATCATCGCGGCCGCGCTGGAGAGCGGCCGGTATAAACCCGACAGCCTAGTGGATACCTCACCCGGTTCGGTGCAGGTTGGTGCCAAAACAATAAAAGATTCGACCAACCTGGGCCGCATCGATCTCGCCACGGTCCTGGCACGATCCAGTAACGTCGGGGCCACTAAAATCGCGATGTCCCTGGAGCCCGCAACGCTTTGGACCGTACTGTCCGGTTTCGGCCTCGGTCGAACCAGTGCCAGCGGGTTCCCGGGCGAATCGGCGGGGTTGCTCAGCCATTATCAGAACTGGCGGCCGATCAGCCAGGCGACGCTGGCTTATGGCTATGGCTTGTCGGTGACGCCATTGCAGTTGGTCCAGGCCTACGCGGTATTCGCCGCTGGCGGGCTGCAACGTCCTGTTTCTCTACTGGCAATCGATCAGCCGCCGATTGCGAGGCGGGTCATTCGCAAGAACACGGCTGACGCGTTAATGGCAATGCTTGAGATAGTGGTCAGTCCGAAAGGGACCGGCCGGCGGGCAGCTGTAAGCGGCTACCGGGTCGCAGGAAAAACCGGCACCACACGAAAATTTGCCGGCGGCGGCTATTCCGAAGACCGCTACACCGCTGTGTTCGCCGGGGTCGTGCCGGCATCGAATCCGCGCCTGGCGGCGGTCATCGTTATCGACGAGCCTGGCACGGGCGAGTACTACGGCGGTCACGTAGCCGCACCGGTATTTGCGCAGGTGATGGCTGGCGCGCTGCGAATTCTGGCCATCCCGCCGGATCAAGTGGATGAACTTCGTGACGGGTCAGTGACGCTCGCGGTAAATCGTAAGTGATGGCCGCCCAGACAGCTCGAGATGAAATGGAATTGCGGATGCTGATGAAGGGAATGAACGTGGAAGCCCCCGCTCTGATGGTCACGGACATCACGGCGCATAGCGGGCGGTCAGTTCCCGGCGGGTTGTTTTTGGCCTATGCCGGCGATCACCATCACGGCCTGGAATTCATCGACGAGGCGGTGGCGGCAAACGTCGCTGCAGTGGCCTGGGAGCCGTCGCCCCGAGTGGCCCCGCCACAGTTGCCGGATACGGTCGTGGGAATTGCAGTGCCGGACCTGCGGGACCGCATCGGCACGATCGCGAATCGATTTTTCGCCCAGCCATCGGCGGCGCTGACGGTTACCGGAATCACCGGGACCAACGGCAAAACCACAACTGCCTGGTTGGTGGCCGAAGCGCTGAACCGCCTTGGCCGCAAGGGTGCGTATATGGGAACGCTGGGACATGGCGTTGCCCCGGTGCTGACGCCGAGTGCGCTGACGACTCCGGGCTGCATCGCGGTACACCGTCGCCTGCGCGCAATGGTCGATGCCGGTGCCACTGACGCGATCATGGAGGTGTCTTCACACGGTCTGGACCAGGGCCGCATCGATGGCGTCCGCTTCCGCACCGCGGTACTGACCAATTTGAGCCGCGATCATCTTGATTATCACGGCACGCTCGAGGCCTACGGTGAAGCCAAAGCCCGGTTGTTTTTGGAGACCGGCATTGAAACGGCCGTGCTGAACGTTGGCGATGCGTTTGCTCAAGCTCTGCTCGGCCGGCTGCCTGCCAGTGTTAGAACCGTCACCGTCGCTGTCACGAACGAATCGCCAGCGGCGCTAAGTTCAGATCTGACGGCGGAGTTGCTCGGGTCCGGACCGGATGGCCTCAGGCTCGCGCTGTCCGGCAGGTTCGGACAGGCCGAACTCAAAAGCCCATTGTGGGGCCGCTTCAACGTGGAGAATCTCGTTGTCGCGACCGGGATTCTGTTGGCGCAGGAATTTTCGCTGGCGCAGGCGGTTACCGCGCTGGCCGGTTGCATCGCGCCGCCCGGCCGCATGCAAATCGTCGAACAGGTTCCTGGTCAGCCCACCGTGGTCGTCGACTATGCCCATACGCCCGATGCGTTAAACAAAGCCTTGGAAGCTGTCAAAGAGCATTGCCGCGGGCAGCTTTGGTGTGTGTTCGGTTGCGGTGGCAACCGTGACCAGGGCAAGCGCAGCAAGATGGGCGCCGTAGCCGCTGCGATGGCGGATCGCACCATCGTCACCGACGACAACCCCCGCGATGAAGATCCGGGCGCAATTATCCGCGAGATTGTAGCCGGCACCGGCAACGCTGCGGTGGCCGAGGTGGTGCAGGATCGCGGCGCTGCGATACACGCGGCCGTTGAGCGGGCGGGGGCGGACGATGTCGTGCTGATTGCGGGAAAGGGCAGCGAAACCGTTCAGATCATCAGGGGCCAGGCCCACGGGTTTTCCGATCTACTGGTGGCACGCGCAGCGCTGGGTTTGGCGGAATGAGCATGGGCACTCTGGCGATGGTTGCAACCGAGGTGGGCGGGCAACTGATTGGCGCCGACCGGGCGTTTGAATCCGTCAGCACGGATACCCGGTCACTGTCTCCAGGCCAGCTGTTTTTTGCGTTGCGAGGCGAGCGTTACAACGCGACGCAATTCGTTGCCGAGGCTCAAAGTCGCGGGGCGGTGGGCGCCGTGGTTGAGCAGCAATGCGACTGCGAACTGCCGCAGGTGCAGGTGACGGATACCCGGCAGGCTTTGGGGGTGCTGGCACGCTCGTGGCGAACCGGATTCAAGTTGCCGGTTATTGCAGTCACCGGCAGCAATGGTAAGACCACCGTAAAGGAAATGATCGCCGCGATCATGCGGGCCGAGCATCCCGGCGCCGCAGACTCGATACTGGCAACGCAGGGTAACCTGAACAATGACATCGGTTTGCCGCTGACGGTCCTTGAGTTGCGCGCGCATCACCGGGCGGCCGTGCTGGAAATGGGCGCCAACCATCCGGGGGAAATTGCGGCGCTGGCGAAGATGGCGGTACCGCAGATCGGCGTCATCACGAATGCCGCCCCGGCCCATCTGGAGGGACTCGGCAGCATCGCAGACGTCGCGGCAACCAAGGGCGAATTGCTGGATGAACTACCGGAGAGCGGCACCGCCGTGCTGAATCGTGATGACGCGTTCTTTGATTACTGGGACGAACGCCGGCAAGCGCGAACGCGCAGCACCTTTGGGTTGGCCTCGACGGCTGACTATCGCGCGGAAAACATCTCCGATCGCATCAAGGCCGGTGAGCCATCGCTGGAGTTCACTCTGCATTGCCCGGATGGTGCGATTGATTTACACATTGCTATTGCCGGGCGCCACAACGTAGTCAACGTGCTTGCGGCCGCCGCCGCGGCGCAATCCGCGGGCGCGTCCATAGACGCCATCGCTGATGGCTTGGCGGCCGTGGTAAACGTTGCCGGCCGTTTGCGGCCGCTTAAGTCCGCCAGCGGCATCACCATCTACGACGATAGCTACAACGCGAACCCGGCCTCCGTCCGTGCCGCGATCGCATTTCTTGCCGGCGTCGACGCACCTCGATGGCTGGTACTCGGTGATATGGGTGAACTTGGCAAAACCGGCCCAGCCTTGCACCGCGAAATCGGGACCGCGGCTCGCGAGGCCGGCATCGATCGGTTGTTCTGTATTGGTGCGCTCAGCAGAGCTACTGCAGAAGCATTCGGGCCCGCTGCGGAATGGCACGAAACGCTCGATGATCTTTGGGGATCGCTGCAACAGCAGTTGCCGCCGCGCTTGAGCATCTTGATCAAGGGGTCGAGGTTCATGGGTCTGGACCGGCTGGTTGCCGATGTAGTTGCTTTTGGTCGCCAAACGGAACCTGAGGGCTAGTTGCATGTTGTTGTATCTGTTCGAATCCCTGACCGACCTGTTCTCGGGATTCAATGTTTTTACTTACATCACGATGCGCGCCATCCTCAGCGCGCTGACCGCCTTGCTGATCTGTTTTCTGCTCGGTCCGACCGTCATACGCCGGTTGAGTGTCCGCCAGATCGGTCAAACTATCCGCGCTGACGGTCCGGAATCTCATTTGCACAAGGCCGGTACTCCAACCATGGGTGGGGCGCTGATTCTGCTGGCCATAGTTTGCAGTACTTTGCTGTGGGCGGATCTGAGCAGCCGATATGTCTGGATCGTGCTGGCTTCGACAATCGCTTTCGGCCTGATCGGTTTTTTTGACGATTACCGAAAGCTCATCTTGAAGCACCCGGAAGGGCTGCGACCTGGCCTGAAGTTTCTGGCGCAGTCTGTGGTTGGAGCGATTATCGCGCTGGTGCTGTACAACGTGGCCGAACAACCGTGGGAAACGGCGTTGCTGGTTCCGTATTTCAAGGATCTGATGATTCCGCTGGGCGGCCTGTACGTGGTGTTCACGTATTTCGTAATCGTTGGGACCAGTAATGCCGTGAACCTGACGGACGGCCTGGACGGCTTGGCGATCATGCCGGCGGTTCTGGTTGGCGGTGGCCTGGGCATCTTTGCCTACGCAGCCGGCAATGTGATCTTTGCGGATTATCTCAATATTCCTTACGTCTCCGGTGCCGGCGAGATGATGGTGTTCTGCGCTGCGTTGGCCGGCGCTGGGCTCGGTTTTCTATGGTTCAACACCTACCCGGCACAGGTATTCATGGGCGACATCGGCGCGCTCGCGCTTGGTGCCGCGCTGGGCACGGTCGCGGTTGTAGTACGCCAAGAACTGGTGTTGTTTGTCATGGGCGGGCTGTTCGTGGTCGAAACGGTTTCGGTCATGATCCAGGTTGCCTCCTTCAAGCTGACCGGTGAACGCGTATTCAGGATGGCGCCGTTGCATCATCACTACGAGCTTAAAGGTTGGGCCGAGCCAAAAGTGATCGTGCGCTTCTGGATTATTACCGTAGTTCTCGTGCTGGTCGGTTTGTCCAGTCTGAAGATTCGCTGATGGGAGCATCGGGTGGCGAGTGTTTGCGAATGACTCCGGAATCGGAACAACCGGTGACTAACGACCGGGTACTGGTGCTCGGTATGGGGGCCACCGGGGCGTCCTGCGCCCGCTACCTGGCGCGACGCGGGGTGTCTGCGATATTTGCCGATACCCGCACGCTACCGACCGGCATCGTCGACATTCGCCGTGCGATGCCCGACGCGGAGGTACACACCGGTTGCATGCCGACGGAAATTCCGGAAGCTGTCTCGCGGCTGGTCGTCTCGCCGGGATTGCCGGTGGAGACGCCGCTGATTCAACTCGCCCGGCAGCAGGGCGTGGAGGTGCTCAGCGATATCGACCTGTTCATCGCGGAATGCACCCAGCCGTTGCTGGCGGTAACCGGGTCGAACGGTAAAAGCACTGTGGCCAGCATGGTGGCGGCAATTCTTGATGCCGCCGGACGGAGAGTCGGTGCCGGTGGCAATCTGGGGCCACCGGCGTTGGACCTGCTGGAACTTAACGCCGATGTTTACGTGCTGGAGCTGTCGAGCTTCCAGCTGGAGCGCAGCCGCGAGTTACCGGCTGCGGCTGCCGTGATACTCAACATCGCGCCGGACCATCTTGACCGGCACGTCACCGAGGAACGCTATACCGCAGCCAAGGCCCGCATCTACCGCGCGTGCCAGACCGCAGTGGTCAACCGCGACGCACCCACCGCTATGGCGCTGGCGCCCGCCGCAACGGCCAGGCTCAGCTTTGGCATGGACGCGCCGAATGCCGGTCAATGGGGTATTCGCATGGTCGATACACGCGAATTCATCGCGCGCGGTGCCGACAGTGTCGTGGCGGTCGATCGGTTGCCGTTGACCGGTCGCCATAACCTGGCCAACGCGCTGGCGGCATGCGCAATGGCCGATGCGTTGGAGGTACCCACTGCAGCGATGCAGCAGGGCTTGTTGGCGTTCCACGGTTTGCCGCACCGAATGCAAACGGTACCGACCGCCGACGGCATATGTTGGATCGACGACTCGAAAGCGACCAACGAAGCAGCGGCCATCGCAAGCATCGGTTCAGTTACCGGGCCGTTGGTGCTGATCGCCGGCGGCGATGCCAAAGGAGCCGCTTTCTCACAGCTGGCGACGGCGCTGGCCGAGCGTGAATGCACCGTGGTCTTGCTCGGCCGCGACGCGGATCACCTCGCCAATGCACTGCGGGGCGCCTGTGAATTTCAGCGAGTTGACAGTCTCGCCGAAGCCGTCCGGACCGCTGCCAGCCTAGCAGCGCCGGGTTCGACGGTGCTGCTGGCGCCCGCTTGCGGCAGCCAGGACATGTTTGCCGATTATGCCGACCGCGGCCGGCAATTCACCGCGGCGGTTCGGGAGTCGGCCCGGTGAATACGCGCACGGCAGTGAAGCTGCCGCATGCACCGGCGCTGGACCGGTTTCTGCTGGTCGTCGTCGGCATCCTGCTGGCCGGGGGTCTGGTCATGCTGACCTCGGCCTCGATATCGGTCGCTGAGCGTACCCATGGCGATCCGTTCTTCTACCTCGAGAAACAATTGGTTGCCGTGGCACTCGGCCTCATCGGTCTGCTCATCGTTATCAGGATACCAACGGCCATCTGGGAACGGTTCGGCTTGTTGCTGGCAATCCTTGCGGTGACACTGCTGACGGTCGTATTGATTCCGGGTTTCGGCCACACCGTAAACGGCAGTACCCGGTGGCTGAATATTGGTGGCGTGAACCTGGTGCAGGTTTCCGAACCGGCGCGACTGTTGATGCTTCTCTATATGGCCGATTACGCCGTCCGGCGCCGCGAAGAACTGCGCGGAAACTTTCAGGGATTCCTGAAACCGATGCTGCTGGTGTCTCTGACCTGTGGTTTGCTGCTCGCGGAGCCGGATTTTGGCGCTGCGATCGTCATGCTGGTAATTACACTGGCCGTGTTGTTTGTCGCCGGCGCTCGCTGGCGGCATTTCCTGCTGTTCTCGGTCGGTATGGGTGCCATGCTCACGATGCTGGCATTGTCATCGAGCTACCGGCTCGCTCGTATCACCGCGTTTCTCGATCCCTGGTCGGATCCATATGACAGTGGTTTTCAGTTAACCCAGTCGCTGATTGCTATTGGCACTGGTGAATGGGTCGGTCTCGGTCTGGGCGAGAGTGTGCAGAAACTGTTTTATCTGCCAGAGGCACATACCGATTTCGTGTTTGCGGTGATTGCCGAGGAATTCGGGCTGCTGGGCAGCGTGGTGGTCATTGCGCTGTTCGCGGCACTCGTTTGGCGGGCGCTGGGTATTGCCAGAGAGTCCGCAGCGCGCGAACGGTTTTTCCAGGCCTATGTTGCATTTGGGTTTGGCGTTTGGCAGGGCTTTCAGGCGCTGGTCAACATCGGCGTCAACATGGGCATCCTGCCCACCAAGGGCCTGACTCTGCCACTGGTCAGCTATGGCCGCAGCAGTCTCGTCATCACCTTAATTGGCCTCGGACTGTTACTGCGGATCGATCTGGAGAACCGCCGCACGCGGTCGCAGCTACGGAGGGCGGAGCGATGAGCGCTGCGCCGATACTGATCATGGCCGGGGGGACCGGCGGGCACGTGTTTCCGGCCCTGGCCGTCGCCCAAGCCCTGCGCCAGCGAGACGAGGACGTAGTCTGGCTCGGCACCGCGTCGGGTCTGGAAGCCCGCATCGTGCCCGCCGCCGGTATCCGGCTGGATCGTATCCGGGTCAGTGGCTTACGCCGCAAGGGAATTCTGAATTGGCTGGCGGCGCCGTACCGACTGCTGCGCTCGCTGGCCGACGCGCTGCGCGTGTTGAATCGCCACAAGCCCTGCGTCGTACTTGGCATGGGCGGGTTCGCATCCGGGCCGGGCGGTTTGGCCGCCTGGATGTTGCGCCGACCGCTGGTGATCCACGAACAGAATGCAACCGCGGGGTTGACCAATCGTCTTCTGGCTGGAATCGCCCGGGAAGTGCTGGAAGCCTTCCCGGGCAGTTTTTCCTCTCGTGTGAAGGCGCGTTCGGTGGGAAATCCGGTCCGGCCGGAGATATTTGCACTCGATGATCCGAAACAACGACTCGGCGAACGCACGGGACGCCTACGGGTTCTCGTGCTCGGCGGCAGTCAGGGTGCCCTGGTGCTGAATCAATGCGTGCCCGAGGCCCTGGCGATTTTGCCGGCGAGTACGCGGCCCGAGGTGTGGCATCAGGCGGGGTCGGGCGCGTTGGATGCGGCGCTCGATGCCTACCGGCGCGCGGGCATCCACGCGCGGGTGGAGGCGTTTATCGATGACGTGGCATCGGCGTATGACTGGGCTGACGTGGTGATTTGCAGGGCTGGGGCACTGACCGTGTCGGAACTTGCCGCCGCGGGGCTGGGTGCAGTGCTGGTGCCGTACCCGTCTGCCGTCGACGATCATCAGACCCTGAACGCTACTTTCCTGGTCAACGCAGGCGCGGCGGTGCTGCTGCCGCAGCCGGAACTTACCGCCGAGCGACTGGCTGAGGAAATCGAACGGGGCGCGCGCGATCGTCAACTGCTGATCGATCGCGCTTGCGCGGCACGCTCGCTGGCCCGCCCAAACGCCACTGCGGACCTGGTTGAAACCTGCCTGGCCGTCAAGGAAGCCGCATGATCGATCGAATGCGCAAGATTACCCGGATTCACCTGATCGGCATCGGCGGCGTCGGCATGGCCGGCATTGCCGAAGTTCTGCTGAATCTTGGCTACGAGGTACAGGGATCGGATCTAAGAGACGCGCCCGCGGTCAGGCGATTGCAGACACTTGGCGCGAAAACCTTCCTCGGGCATAACGCTCAACATATCGACGGGGCCGATGTCGTCGTCATTTCCAGCGCCATCGGCGCGGAAAATCCCGAACGCGTCGCCGCGCGAGAGCAACGCATTCCAATCGTGAGACGGGCGGAAATGCTGGCCGAGCTGATGCGTTTCCGGTACGGCATTGCGGTTGCTGGCACGCATGGCAAAACCACCACCACCAGCCTGATTGCCAGTGTGCTTGCCGAGGCGGGTGAGGACCCGACCTTTCTGATCGGTGGTCGGCTAAAGAGCGCCGATACCCACGCGCGGCTCGGCGCGGGCCGCTATCTGGTGGCGGAAGCCGACGAGAGCGATGCTTCTTTCACTCACCTGCAACCAATGCTCGCCGTCGTGACCAACATCGACAATGATCATCTTGGCACTTACGGTGGCGACCTCGATCGGCTGCGCGGAACATTTCTGGAGTTCTTGCACAACCTCCCGTTCTACGGCCTGGCAGTGGTTTGCGCAGACGACCCCGGGGTGCAGAGCATCCTCGGCGACATACAGCGCGCAGTCCTGACTTACGGCATCGATGAGCAGGCAGACATACGGGCATCGGTGCTCGAGGTCGACGGCATCTGTTCCAGTTTCATGGTTTCGCGTCCGGGCGCCGCAGAAGCGTTGCCGTTGACCGTAAATATGCCGGGTCGGCACAACGTCCTGAACGCGCTGGCGGCTGTCGCGGTCGCCCACGAACTCAAGCTCGACGACTCGGCGGTGCAAAAAGCCCTGGCGGGCTTTCAGGGCATCGATCGCAGGCTGCAAATTCTGGGTGAGGAAAAAACGGCGGTCGGCAAGGTACTGTTCGTCGATGATTACGCTCACCACCCGACCGAAATTGCCGCTACGCTGGACGCCGTGCGGCAGGGCTGGCGAGGTCGCGGCCTGGTGGTCATTTTCCAGCCGCATCGGTACACGCGCACACACGACCTGCTGGACGATTTTGCCAAGGTTCTGGCCGGCGTCGACCGTCTGATTGTCACCGAGGTTTATGCGGCCGGCGAGGAGCCGATTGCGTCAGCTGATGGCCGCTCGATTTGCCGGGCGGTGCGCAGCCGCGGCCGTGTTGAACCGGTCTTTGTTCCGCATTTGAACGATGTGCCGCAGGCGCTGGCCTCGGTTCTGAAAGATGGTGACCTGGTGTTGACGCTGGGAGCAGGCGACATCGGCGCGTTTGCGGCCGGATTGCCGGCGACGATGGGCAAGTTGCGATCACTGAGGTTGAGTTCGTGATGGTCGCAGAAAGCCACGATCGGGTGTCCGGTGAAGTGCGACAGCAGGAGCCGATGGCACGGCACACCTCATGGCGTGTTGGCGGACCCGCCGACATTTTTTTCCTGCCGCAATCGCGCGAGGATCTGTGCACTTTTATTCGTGAGCTGCCGCCGGCGGTGCCGATTTACTGGATTGGCCTGGGAAGCAACCTGCTGGTCAGGGACGGCGGCATACGCGGGGCGGTTGTCGCGGTTTCCCGCGCGCTTGGCGACATTCGCAATCTCGGTAACGGCGTCGTCGAAGCGGGCGCAGGCGCGGCCTGCACGGTGCTGGCTCGCAAATGCGTGCGCTGGAAATTGGGTCCCGCCGAATTTTTCGCCGGGATTCCCGGCACCGTTGGCGGCGCATTGACGATGAATGCCGGTGCATTTGGTGGCGAAACCTGGGATCAGGTCATCAGTGTCGATGTCGTTGACCGGCACGGCGAAGTCACTAGCCGGGATGCCGGTGCCTATCGGGTGGCCTATCGAGAGGTATCCGGACCCCCGGACGAATGGTTTCTCACCGCTCGCTTTGGTTTTGAACAAAAACCTGAGACCAGCATGGCAAGCGTTCGTTCTTTGATTCAGGAGCGCCGCGAGAAGCAGCCACTCGGATTGCCCAGTTGTGGTTCGGTGTTTCGTAATCCGCCAGGAGATCACGCGGCTCGCTTGATCGAGGCGGCAGGTTTGAAGGGATTTAGCGTTGGCGGTGCCGAAGTCTCGACCAAGCATGCAAATTTCATTATCAATTCCGGGGCCGCAACGGCAGCTGATGTTGAAGCTTTGATAGAGCACGTTCGCGATACCGTGCAGCAAGTCCATGGGGTCAGCCTGGTGCACGAGGTGCATATCGTCGGTGAGCCCGCTAATACAGCCGACGCTGGAAAGGGTGGGTGACGATGCCTGGCCCATATCCTCGCATCGACAGTGCCGAGCAGTTCGGCAAGGTAGCAGTGCTCATGGGTGGCGATTCAGCCGAGCGCGAGATCTCGCTGATGTCCGGGCAGGCCGTGCTCGAGGCCTTGGTTCGCAAAGGCATTGATGCGCATCCGGTAGACGCGGCCGGTGACCCGCTGAATGCGTTGTCACAAGACCGGTTCGACCGCGTGTGGCTCGCATTGCATGGCCGTGGTGGCGAGGACGGCACCATCCAGGGCCTGCTGACGATGATGAACATGCCGTTTACCGGCAGCGCCGTGCTGGGATGTGCGATCAGCATGGATAAGCTCAGGACCAAGCGGCTGCTGGCGGGCATGGGTATCGATACGCCGGCCTATTGCGAAATGTCCGGTGAGCAGGATTTCGAATCGGTCATTGGCATGCTCGGCCTGCCGATGATCGTAAAGCCCGCTGCCGAGGGATCCAGTCTCGGTATGACCCGGGTCGAGCAAGCGGAGCAATTAGCTGAGGCCTATCGCGAGGCTGCCAGGTTCTGCAGCGAGGTGTTTGCCGAGGCTTGGGTGTCCGGGCCCGAATTCACGGCCACAGTGCTTCACGATCAGGTGTTGCCGTTGATCAGAATCGACGCAATCAACAGCTTTTATGACTACCAGGCGAAGTACTTCAGCGATGAGACCCGGTATGTCTGCCCCTGCGGTTTGCCGGAGCACCAGGAGCGATTGCTGGCTGCGGCCTCGATGGATGCGTTTAGCGGCGTCGGCGCATCCGGGTGGGGCAGGGTGGATTTCATGCTGGCGGACGATGGCGCGCCGCTGGTTCTTGAAGTCAATACGACACCGGGCATGACCACTCACAGTCTGGTGCCGATGGCGGCCGCCGAAACCGGCATCGATTTCGATGAATTGACCTGGCGAATCCTGGAAACGAGCTTCGCCGATCGTCGTTCCGAATCCGACCTATCCCCGGCAGTGGAAAGCAGCCATGGCGCGTAATTTTGTCAAGAAACGCTGCGCCACGGACCGCCGGTGGTCCGCGCCGGCGCTCGACTACCGGGCACTGTTAAAGCTTGCTGTGCCCGCGCTGGTAATAGCGCTGGCCGGTGTCGGTACGGCCTGGCTGATGGACCGGCCGATCGACGCCGTGAAAGTGGCCGGGACCTTCGAGCGCGTGTCGGCTGTGCAGGTGGAAGCCGCGCTGGCGCCGCACCTCGGTGGTGGTTTTCTGAGTACCGACCTGAACGTTTTGCGGCGCGAATTGACCGAGCTGCCATGGATTGCCCGCGCCAGTATCCGCCGAAAATGGCCGGCGTTTCTCGAGGTGACGGTTCATGAGGAACGACCAGCGGCCTGCTGGGGCGAGGACGGCTTGTTGAATACCAGCGGCATGTTGTTCGTCGAGCATGCTTCGCATGTCCCCGTTGAACTGCCACGCCTCGACGGACCACCTGGCACCCAGACGATGGTTGCCAAGCGTTACTTTGAGCTGCAGGCCCGCCTCGAGCAACGCGGTCTGTCTGCGGTTTCACTGACCATCGATAAGCGCGGTGCTTGGGAGCTCAAATTGAATAACGGCGTACTGGTCCGATTTGGCGCCACCGCGGTTGATGAACGGGTTGCGCGATTCTTCCGCGCGTTGGATCAGGTCATTGCGCCCGGTGGAGAGCCGGTCGAATACCTCGATATGCGCTACACGAATGGCTTTGCCATCCGATGGAAAGACGCGAGCGGCAGGTCGGCCGCGATGGCTCAGGAGATTCACCCCGATGCCTGGTAAGCCGGAGAAGGAACTCATCGTTGGGCTGGACATCGGCACGTCCAAAGTCGTCGCCATCGTCGGCGAGGTCCAGGACGACGGGGAACTGGAAGTGATCGGATTCGGGTCACAACCGTCACGTGGGCTAAAGCGCGGCGTAGTCGTCAATATCGAAGCGACGGTGAACTCGATTCAACGAGCGGTTGAAGAAGCCGAACTGATGGCAGGTTGCGAAATCCAGTCGGTGTACACCGGCATCGCGGGCAGCCACATTCGCAGCTTGAACTCGCATGGCATCGTCGCCATTCGGGATCGAGAGGTTGGCCGCAGTGATGTCGAACGCGTGATCGACGCAGCCAGGGCGGTGGCGATTCCGGCTGATCAACGCGTTATACACGTGCTGCCGCAGGAATTCATCATCGATGGCCAGGAAGGTATCCACGACCCCATCGGTATGTCGGGCGTGCGCCTCGAAGCCAGAGTGCACATGGTGACCGGCGCCGCAAGCGCCGCTCAAAACATCGTCAAGTGCGTGCAGCGTTGTGGGCTGGAGGTTGAGGACATCGTGCTGGAGCAACTCGCGTCGAGCTACGCCGTATTGACGGACGACGAAAAGGAACTGGGTGCAGCACTGGTCGATATTGGCGGCGGGACCACGGACATCGCGGTTTTCCACGATGGCGCTATCAAGCACACAGCGGTGATACCGATTGCCGGCGATCAGGTAACCAATGACATCGCAATTTCGCTGCGAACACCGACGCAATATGCGGAAGAGATAAAGATCAAATATGCCTGCGCATTGTCGCAACTCGCCAATAGTGACGAGACCATCGAGGTGCCCAGCGTCGGTGATCGCCCGCCCCGGCGGCTGGCTCGACAAACCCTGGGCGAAGTGGTCGAGCCCAGATATGAAGAGCTGTTTACGTTGATCGGCAACGAATTGAGGCGCAGCGGATTCGAAGAAATGATTGCCGCAGGCATCGTCATCACCGGAGGCAGCGCCAAGATGGAAGGCGCGGTGGAACTTGCTGAAGAAGTTTTCCACATGCCGGTGCGCCTGGGTTTGCCGCAGTACGTTCGGGGTCTCGGCGAGGTTGTGCGCAATCCGATCCATGCCACCGGTGTGGGAATTCTGCTCTACGCGCGGAACAAAGGCGAGCAGCAG
>JAPUGB010000133.1 GCA_027293165.1 Gammaproteobacteria bacterium | reverse complement strand
ATGGCCAAGGCGCGCGATGAGCTCCCGAAGTTCCGGGTTTGCGATGAGTTCGCGGATGGCGCTTGCTAAAGCATCTGGGTTGGCGGGTTAGACGAGATAGACATGCGTCTTGTGGACCAACGCCTCACGAATGGTCTCGTTGTCACCACTGACCACGGGCCGCGCCATCGCCAGTCCCTCCCAGATTTTATTTTGGATGGTAAAACGCGAATGCCGGGTCGTGCCAAAAACTCCCAAGCAGATGTGGGCTCGTGACATTTGGTGCAGCAAGTCCTCCATGTCGACCCATCCATGCAAATGGACATTAGCGAGGTTCAGGCCAGAGATCATCTGCTCGACGGCAGCGCGTTCCGGGCCGTCACCGTAAAATTCAAATTGCACGCGCGGATCGCTCATTAGGCTGGAGGCGGCTTGGACGATAGTTTCCATGCCGTGCGATGGCAGGAACTGGCCATGATACACGACCCTGAAACGGTTTTGGGGCGGCGCAATGTCAGGGCGGGCACGGAACAATGCCTCATCAGCGCCGTGGGGGACGCGTGCAAAGCGCGCGGGCGATAAGCCGTATTTATTCGTCAGGTACTCTTCGTAGCGGACACTTTCGATGATCAATAGATCGGGCAGTTTGAGGCCGCCTTTCTCAAGCCAAAAAAGAAGCTTTCCCGTGAGCGGAGACTCGCGAGTTAATCCCCGCTCTTCCGCAATCAGATGAAGCGACATCAATACGTCGAGTACCATTGGCCGGCGCCGCCACCAGGTCAAAATTCGCCCAATATAGCAATCGAACTGTCCTAGATAACCAATAAGCATGACATCGTAATCCGCTACTTTGCTATGCCGGATCACCAATCGCCAATACGCAGTTACGACGCGCCATAGGAACCTGGGATTGGACCAGCCGCCACTTGCTAAGTTGTGGCGAAAATCAAATTCCATCCAAAATTTGCAATGGCATTCGATTACCTCCACACCTCGGGCACGCAGACCATTGATGAGTATTTTGTTGCGTGCGTACTCCTCGCGATATGTCCCGAAATAGCAGACCCGAAGCGGTGAGTGTCCATCTTCATCATCGGTAGCCCGAGTTGTTTTTGCATTGGTGAGTTTGTCACTTCCAGGCCGCCGGTCTCTACCGGCTGGCAATCGACAGTGGGGCAAATTTGATTGGTGTTTGGGAGAGGTCAAAAGCTTGACTCTACCGTTCCGGCAGGCCGTTTCGCACCGTGTCTGCCGCGCCCACACAGTAGACGATCTTAGACCCGTGAACGATCGGCAGATACAACCAGTAACGCCAGAGTATTGGCTTCGCATATATGCACGCAGTTACACTACCGCCAAATACTTTTTCTCCGGCAACCTGGCAACGCTCATGTTGGGCGAGCCAGTCCTTTGCCGGGATACAATCGGCGTCCGTAAACACAATAACGTCACCTTGGGCGGCTTTCATGCCCTAGTTGCGGGCGCCTGCAGCACAAAGGCGCGCTCCAGTATCGATGAAATGGACGTGGGGGTATCGCTTCAAATCTCCGGCCTCATCTCGGCCGACAACAATGACTTCGTCCGGTTGCCGAGTTGGTCGGCAATTGCGTCCAGCGCCCTCGGCAGGGTAGTGCCGTTGAGGCTGGGAATTACGATTGAAATTCTCAGGGCCATTGTGCAATTCTCCCTAGCGTGAATATGCGCTAGACGACCGAACTGGAGCAATTTGAATTTATGTATACGCCTTGTGTCCCTATGTGGTCAACTGCCCGCAATGAATGTAGCCTCCTCGGTACGTTCCCACTCGCGAGGCACTTGGGTCGAGCCACAACCCCGATGCGTGTGCTCACTCGCGCCCAAAGCGACAACTTGAAACGATCCAGTCCGATGCAACAAAGTCGGACCATCCAGGTAACAAGGCAGTTTTGGCTCAAGATCTTCTCGTACGCTTTTTGTTTGGAATGTTTGGCAGTGCATCCAATATAGGCGTAGCTAGTTAAGGTTTGGCTAACCGAGTTTTTCATGTTGTTATTACCGTTTTGGCTCCGGAGAGCTTTCACGGAAAAGTCCTCAGCCCAGGGTGGGCTGTATATTTCTCAAATAGGAAATTGCAATGGCTGATATTAAAATAGCTTTGACAACTGTTCAGTTCAATAACCTGAACCTGGAACATCTGCGATCGGAATTGTATCCAGCTGAGCTGATAACAGTGAACAGGTTGAACGCACCGTCTATATCAGCCGCGCTTCGCAACGCAGACGTCGCCATTATACATGGCGATATTGACGAGCGTTTTCTCCACGCACCGAAATTACGGTGGGTGCATTGTAATCACTCTGGTATCGAGAAATCGGCCCTTCCCGATGTTTTTGAAAAGGGTCTTCTAATCACATCTTCAGCGGGGAGATCAGCGCCTGCAATCGCTGAGCATGCGCTGTTTTTTATGCTCGCTTTGAGCTACCAGTTTCCCCGGTTCATCCAGGCTCAACGCACTAAACAATGGGGGATTTCCGGACAAGACAAATTAAAAGCCCTCTATGGTGCGACGGTGGGTATTGTTGGTTTGGGACACACGGGCAGTGAACTGGCTAAACGTGCGAAGGCGTTTGGGATGCACGTAATATGCTATCGGCGAAAGGACCTGCCAACTCCCCCTGAGGTGGATCAAATCTTTAGCACCGAGCGGGGTGACACCCTGGATGAGTTGCTTAACCATAGCGATTTTGTGGTTTTGGCGTTATCGCTTTCAAACAGCAGTTATCACCTGATCGGTGAGCGTGAACTATCGATCATGAAAGAGTCGGCTTACCTGATAAACGTCTCGCGTGGATCCGTCATCGATGAGACCGCCCTTTTGCACGCCCTGATGGGTCGACGTATCGCTGGTGCTGGGCTTGACGTGGCTGAGGAAGAACCGCTACCCGCGAGTAGCCTTCTTTGGACGGCACCCAACACTCTCATCACCCCACATTTTACACCCGGCTTGCCCGATCAGGAGGAGCGGTCCCTCGACATTATCTCCGAGAACATCAAGCGCTTTCGCACCGGCAAACCTATGTTAAATCAGTTGATGCCAAATGATCTGTATTCGGTGTATCGGTCTCCACAAAAAAATAAGGGCGGGCCGCGTAACACGGGAGTGCTGGCAAGGGCTGGGTTGTTTGTCAGACGGCTGCGACACTGGATGCGAACACGCTAACACCGAAAAGAGCCATTAGGCATTGCTTTGGTGTTTTCCGGTCCATCTTTTGGGCCAACAGCACCAGAATTTCTGACCTTTCCCCCGGATTAGGACCATTCACGGGATGAGTCCCTGGGTTAATAGCACATGGTCTTGGTTGCGGATAGAGCGGCGCATCAACCGTGTACGGAAACCACTTGTTTTCCGTATAGCTGGTCAGGCCGTGATCCTGCGGGTCCGAATATCGGCCTAAATCACCCTCAAATCGCGCATGTACGAAGTACGGAAAAGAGTTTTTTTTCGGTACAAGGCTCTGTGCCCGCTTTTGACCCAACCAAGTCATTTATTGGATCGAGCAGCTTGGTAGAAAAGTCCAAATCACGATGGCTTGCCACACCCCGAGGCGACGCGGTTAACCGACGTTAGGGCTGCGATGTCCGCCATTTGACGAATATGTCCGCTTGTGGGCGGAGAGACGACGTTCTTGGTGTCTCTAAGGGTTCTGGGAGGTCTTGAACGCGAACTTGGATCCGTTCGGCGACGGCGTCGTTTGCGAGAACAGAGAAGTTTTTGAAAAACGGGCCCAAATGGTATACTTTCGTCGAGATGATCTCGGGGTTGTGGAGTTCCGGTCCCGGACGGTCTGCCGATTTGCGAAGGTGAGTCATGGTCCCCATCGTTACCGTTGTCATCGTCTCCGACTACAGCAGCGGAGAAGAGAAAGGCTGGGACGACCTCCGAGAGACTCTCAAGTCTCTGGCGCGCCAGAATTTCGAAGAGCCGGTCGAGTATCTCTTGATGGAGTCCTCGGCCTTCGCTTCTCGGATTCCGGTCGACTTGATGCAGGTCCTGCCCGGTCTGAGGGTCGTCTTTGCCGACGCCCGGTCATCCTACGCCTTGAAGAACGAAGGCGCAAAGATTGCCCAAGCGGACATCGTCGGCGTTCTGGACGGTGACTGCGCTCCCGCGCCGGGCTGGCTGCATCACCTCGTGGCGGCATTCCGCGACCACCCGGAAGCGGCTGTCGTCAGCGGTCGGACGATCTACGACAGCCATGATCCGCGCGTGAGGGCCATCGGGCTCCTGAGCCGCGGCTATCTGGATCGCGGGCAGGCAGGCTGGACCGACGCGATCGCCAACAACAACGCGGCTTTCCGCCGCGAGGCTCTGCTCGCGCACCGTTTCTTTGACGATGTCGGCCCGTTCGGTGGAAAGCTGCAGGGCGAATCGATGCGTCGGGCCGGTCTCAAGATGTATTTCGAACCTGGAATGCTCGTGACGCACGCCTACGAGGGCTGGTCCATGGAACGGGATATTCGGCTCAATACCGGCTACGCGACGATAATGGTGCGCAGGATCGACTCTCGGATCGCGTTCTCATGGATGGCGAGTCTCGGCTATCTCGCCGTGCCGCTATTCGTCGCGGCGCGCACCGCATGCAGCTTCTGGGCGCTTGCCAAGCTATGGCGCTATTACGGCCTACCATGGCACTTTTTGCCCTCGGGCTTCGCCCTGGCGATCGGCCTGCACCTCATGGAGATTCCAGGGATGGTCGTCGCGTTGCGTGGAGGACGACTGGCCGAGACCGCCTATCGGTGAGGCGCGCGTGCGGATCCCGGCAAGCTTGAAGAACCGCGTTCCCCTTCCGCTGCGCTTTCTCGCGGCGCGTCTTCTTCCTCAACACTCGCGGCGGTCCAGCCCCAACGTCTCGGATCTGCGGAGCCACCGGATCGGCGACCATGGGCTCCTCGATATCTACTGGCTGGAGGTCGGCTGCGATCGTGGGCCTGCCGCTTCGCTTTACGTCTGCGACGACGAGGTCATGCGCATGGACTGCTTCGATGGCGGTTCTGCGCATCTTCACTTTAACCAGAAGCAGTCGCGGGCATTCCCGAACGGCGGCGGCGCCCGGCTGTATTTCCCCCCGGGTCGGGTCATCGATCACATCGAACGCGCCTGCTTCGAGCTCAGCACGAATCTCCATTATGGCCTCGCGCTCAATGTCTCGCGCCGTATCAGGGAGACCCGCATCAGCCCGACCGCACTAAAAGAAGCCGTCGCCTTCATGCGCTCAGAGATGCATGCGCTGTTGCGTGAGCACGAAGGCTGACCCGGCCGATTATTGGGTGCGCAGACCAATCGTGATGAAAAACACCATCTCGGTCGTCATTCCGACACTCGGCGAAGAAACGCTGCCGCGCACCGTCGAGGCGGTATTACGGCAAACCCGGCCCGCGGACGAGATCATCGTCGTCGGTCGCGACCAGTCGGGTCGGATGGCGCGCTTTCCCGGCGTCCGGTTCATCGACACCGGCCGGCCGGCGAGTGCGGCCGAGGCGCGGAACCGCGGAATCGCCGCCACGCGCGGCGACATCGTTGCACTGACCGATTCCGACTGCGTTCCGTTGCCCGACTGGCTAGCCCGGCACGAAGAAGCACACACGACGGGGCAGTCGGTCGTCGGCGGCGGTGTCGAACTCTCCGGGACAAACTACTGGGCCCAGGCCGACAACGTGGCGATGTTCCACGACTTCGTGCCACGACGACCCGCTGGATATCGCACTTTACTCGCCACGCTCAACCTTAGCATCCGTCGCAGCGTCATCGAGGAAGTCGGCGGGCTGGACGAAACCTTTCCGCGTGCCGAGGATGCGGAATGGACCATCCGCATCTGTCGCGCCGGATGGCCGATCTATTTCGAGCCGGCCGCACGGGTCCGCCACGCGCCCATGCGCACCCGACCGTCCGACGTCGTGCGGCACTGGCGAAAGCTGGGGTACAGCTCCATCCGCGTGCGGCTCCGCTATCGACAGGAATTCAGAACACCGCGGTGGGCCGGCAGCGCCTTCTGGGTCCTTGTACTCAGCCCGCTCATCGCCGCTCGTGTGACCGCGGGTATCTACCGGCAGCGGTGGGCGTGGCGCGCGTGGAAATACCTGCCAGTGGTCTATGCCAGCAAGATCTGGTTCTGTCAGGCCGCTGCCGAGTCGATCCGCTCGGGCTACGCGTTCGATCGCAGCCAAAACATCCCACATATAGCGCCTCGCCGCGACAAGCTCGCGCATGCAGATCCGGCTATGGCCGTTTCAGCGAGGGTTACGAGGCCCTAGAGGACGCCAACGCGATGCTCGACAATATCGTCTGAGATCGACGGTCGTCAGCCTTGTACGGAAATCACTGGTTTTCGATATAGCCGGTCCGGCCCTTGACGCGCCCAAATCGGCCTCGCTGCAACTATCAACAGCGTGGTACAGGCGCGACAGGACCATGGATGTCTCCGACACCACACCGGCCACTGTCGGGATGGCCACTCCACGCGCCTCTCGACGCGCCTATGGAGTCGATAAGCGGATAGGGTGGGCGTGAACCGTGTGAAATTGCTGGAATCAAAGAGGCCAATTGCGCGAGTGTTCGACGACGGTCATGGGGGGCCCGCCCCCCGCCAACCTTGGGGTAACCTTGTGGTAATCTTGAGGTCGTTCTCTACTTCGCCCCGCAACACTTGGCCTATGGTCTCGTCGTCCGCTGGGCCTGGAAGCCGAAGAAATCGTGTACGGGGGGATAGTTAGGCAGCGGCCTGCCCCCGCAAGAGCGGCATTTAGCTCTATCCAGCGGAAAGCCTGGCTTTCACGAGGCCGGGTCGATGGGTCAGCAGGAGCCGATTCGCGCATCCAGGGGGGTCCGAGAGTGCCTACAATTGGTTGCATTAGGGGGGTATATAGTGAGGGTATGGTTCCGCCTTGGTGGGGTAAAGAACACTGCCCAGTACCGGGGTGTCTATCCCGTGCCTACAGACGGCGAACCGCCGTCGCAACAATGTCAGGCGAAACGGGCTGAATGTATCGCGAATGCCTTAGCCGAAAAAAAAATTGGCGGGAATTTGTGGGGGAAACAGGCGAATATATGTGGTTGTGGTTAAAGCTTCCGCGCTGGACCGCCCGGGACCCTTTTTTCGCCTACCCCGCGGCATAACGGTCTTCGATTTAGGATTTTTCGACACCGACTCATTTGCCTACGACGTCTATCGCTTCTGGCACCACCTCGAATGCATGAAGGTGAGCCCGATCATGAACCGCCGCAAGGTCGCGTGGCTCCAAGAATCCTTCCTGGCCGGTTACGGCCGGTCTGTCGATTTCGCCACCCCCGTGTTCCGGCTAGCGGCTTGCCGGTTTAATCTTGTCCGGCTCGACACCTTGGCCACGAATCCCGCGGCCGCGGGCCCGCGCGGATGGATGGACCGGAGGCTTATCGCGCGGTGCCAGCTTTGTTGGTGCACGACTGCGGACCGATCTGAGATTCGGGCGGATTCGCCGAAAAGCTCGCGCGGCTTGGCCTGCCATGGAAAAGTGGTCCAGTTCTAATTTGAGTGTCTGGCTCTCTTTCGTGCCCTGCTGAACTGGGCGACGTAGCTTAGCAGGGCGTGGCAACACGGTCTGTGGTGCCGGCGGTCTATATCCGAGTCAGTTGCGCGGCCTGATCGTGTTGTAATCTTGTCTCCATCCCTCGATGAGCACTCTCGCCTCCTTCAGGGTGTAGAAGAT
>JAPUGB010000132.1 GCA_027293165.1 Gammaproteobacteria bacterium | reverse complement strand
CGGTGCCTGCCGCATGGACCGCGCCGCGCAGCGAGATACGGAATAGTCATACGCGCCATACGCCCGCTGGACCACGGCATGGTGGCCGGCGCGGCACGGGGTTTGCCCATCATGCCCCGATGGGTAGAATGGGTGCTTACGCATTTGGAGAATAACAATGACAAAGGCTTCTACGATCCAGAGCTTCGAGCCCGGCGATATTTTCGCCGGCGCAGTTTTGCTGAATGACCCAGACGATGACCACGCCGGCGATGGGCGCATCATCCAGTACGACAGCGACCTCAACGAAAAAGGCGTGCTGTGGACGGAAGGCACCACTCACCTGATTGGTGGCCTGAAATTCGCCCCCGATGGGACTCTTTGGGCGTTCGACAGCCAAGCATACAAAGTGCTGCGTATCAGCCCGGACGGCAAGCAGCTTCCGGATGCTGATTTCCCGAAACGCTCGTTCTCCAACGTCAACTTTGCACCGGATGGCACCGTTCTACTGGGAGAACACCTGGTCGGCGCTGAGATCAAACTTCCGCCGGACCGTCCTCTCGGCACCAAACTGCCGTTCCTGCCAGGAGAGGAGCGTTTTGGCGACGGACATGTTTTCCGATGCACGGTCGACGGCGACATCGTTCAGGAATATGCGACCGAAACCGATGGCGGCATGCCCGGCTTTCTCGGCGTTACAGGCTCTGCGCTTTCGCCCGATGGCAAGACTCTAATCTACCTGTCAGAACTGGGGCCTCGAGTTTTTCGATACGATCTTGAAAACGACAAGCAGCTACCGGATTTGATCACCTATTCAAAGGAGTCTGGCCTGATGGCAATGGCAATCAGTTACCTGCCAAACGAAACTCTGATGACGATCCGCGGACATTTCCGCAAGGGCTTTGATGTGGTAACGCTGGACGCCGAGGGCAACGCAACGCGCGAGTATTCGCCCGGGGGTCCCGGTTGGGCTGCGCTAGGCCAGGGAATCGACAACGACTACGCGCTGATCGGTAACTTTCGCACCGGCACGGTAGCTAAGCTTGATCTCAAATCCGGTGACATCGTCGCGCGCGCTGAAACCAACGTCGAACGGGCGCTGGCCGGTATTGCGCAATTCCCGGGCTAGTCTCAGCCAACAACGCGCTGCGACTTGATTGAACTCAGCCGCAGGCGCCGCGCAAATGCTCCGGCGCTACGCTGGCGCTAATGCGCTCTTCGCATTCACCCGGCACCTGCGGCCCGCTATTCAGACCTCACTGGCATTGCGCGGGACCCCACTCACGAGGCGCCCGCGCGCGGGCGACCGAAGGGCATCCTTGCTTAACTGCCCTTCGCCGTCCCTGGCTTCGGGCAGATCGGCACCGGCTTGCTCCGACATCCATGCCGCGCAAGCCGGCGACGACGCTCGGATGACCTCCGATCCCCCGCAGAGGCGGCCGAGACGGATGCACGAGTGTCGTGGAAACCGAGCGGAGCAGGACAGCGCAGCGAGGCTTCGCCGATCCGCGCGCAGACAGGGATGTCGCAGCGCGGTTAAGCGAGGAATCCGTCCTGGCCAGCCGAGCGGCAGGCCAGCGACGGTGGACGGAGAGTTAAGCGAGCGGTCCCCTCCGGGGTGTCGAGCTGCAGTTGAGCGAAGAACGCGCCTCGGTCTCCCGCGGCCGGCGACGCACCGCAATCACACGGTGCGGGCTACCAAAAAGCTACCAGGGAATTGTCGTGCCGTCATACTGCCAGAAGGTCCCTGTCGTCTCGAGATTCAGGCCGTCTATATTGCGAATCATGTCCGTGACCGCGTCGGAAGGCGGTCTCAGCATGCTCTTCGGCAAACCGGCCATGAAATCCGTATCGGTAGGACCAGGGTTGACCATGCCGACGCTGATACCTCTGCGCTTGAGCTGCAGCGCCAAATTCACCATGACCATATTCACGGCGGCCTTGCTGCTCCGGTAGAAGTACAACCGCGCCTGCGTCGCGCTGCCGATTGATCCCTCACTGCTCGAAACCGTCACGATCTTTTTCTGCTGACCAGCCAGCAGATTGTCGTAGAAAGCCTCAGACATCTTCAGCGGCGCTATGGTGTTGGTCAGCAGTACATCCTCGTAAACTTCGTACTGCAACTTCCGAAAAATTTGATTCCGCGCGCCTCCATTGATGCCGGCATTGTTGATGAGGATATCGATCGGGGTATCCGCATATTTCTCTGACAGTGCGTCGATCGCGTCAAACTCCTGCACATCAAGCTTCTCAATCATGACGAGACCCGGGTGTTCGCCGGCCAGTGCAATCAGATCATCCGCGGCCTCGGGACGGCGCGCGGTAGCTATGACACGCCAGCCGCGATCAACATACTGACGGGTGAACTCCAGCCCCAGTCCTCGATTAGCGCCAGTGATGAGCACCGTTGGAATGTACGGTACGTCGCCCGCGGGTTCCTGGGCGATCGCCAGCGGCAGCATCGCCGCCAACAAGCAGCCGCTAACAAGTAATTCCAGTTGCCGGCGTATCCAGCCATAACCGTTGCGAGCCATGTTCGTATCCATTCGGACTTCTCCTGCTTATGCTTTTCTTCAGCCTACCAAGGCAGCACGGTACCGTCGTAATTGAAATAGGTACCACTGTTCTCCAGCGTGAATCGGTCGATATTTCGCATCATGTCAGCGGCGGCAACTTCTGGCTGCCGGATGCTCGGAATTCGGCTTCTGAATGGCTCCGGAATAAAGTCGGTCGCCGTCGCGCCGGGCGCAACCAAACCAACGATCACTTTCCTGCGTCGCATCTGCAATGCAAGGTTCACCATTTGCATATTCACCGCGGCCTTACTGCTCCGGTACCAATAGAGCATCGGCATCGCGACCTCGGTGATGGATCCCTGGCTGCTCGAGACCGTAATCATCTTCTTAAGATTACTGGCCTCGACGTTCTTGCGAAACGCCTCACACATTTTGATCGGGCCCACGACGTTCACTGCCATGACTTGGTGGAAAACAGGATAGTTCAATTTACCGAAAATCTGATTTTCGGCGCCGCCACCGATTCCCGCGTTGTTCAGAAGCACATCGATCGGCTCGTCCGCGTACTTTTCGGCTAGCTCGTCGATGTTTTGGAGATCGGTAACGTCCAGCCGCTCGATAACTATTCCGGAGTTGTCCGCGGCAAGCTTCTGGAGCGCAGTCGCTTTGTCGGGATTACGGCAGGTCGCAATGATACGAGTATCGAGCTCGGCGTACTGACGACTGAATTCAAACCCTAGCCCCCGGTTCGCGCCAGTGATAAGTATCGTCGAACCCGCGCCAACCGGTTTGGCAACCTTGTCCTCCGGCGCGAACTCAGCCGGCGTACTGGCGTGCCCCGCCGCGCCGGCCTCGTGAGCCGCAAAAGCCGTCGCGGCCATACCCGCTGCAGCCGCCATGAATTCCCTGCGGCCTAGGTGAGACTGTTCGTTGTCGTCATGTGACTTTGCCATCGTTGTTGTCCTTCTAAGAAGTTTGCATCACATCAATGTTCCGCCTGCGGTCGGCAACGCGCCGCGATGCATCGAACCAGGCTGCCAGCTACCGCGCAAATGCTCCGGCGCTACGCTGTCGCTAAGGCGCTCTTCGCATTCACCCGGCACCTGCAGCCAACGTCGTGCTATTCCACCCTGCTGGCGAAAAAACTCAACCGGAAATCGTCGGTTTGTCCGTTTCTGCATCAGTGACCAAAGAACTCGAACAGCGTGGTCGCCCAGTCTGCTTCGTCATCAGGGAGATCGCGATACTGGCATGCGCCGACTGCTGTGGCGGCTGCCTGCGTGTGTGGCCGATTCGGG
>JAPUGB010000131.1 GCA_027293165.1 Gammaproteobacteria bacterium | reverse complement strand
TCGAATGCGGTTACCCTGAGACTGAGCCGAATAGTATTCGAAGTTGACGAGTTGCAATTGCACCAGGCGGTTGACCACCAGCCCGGTCAGCCCCAATACAAGAAATACGCATACGATGACACGACGAACAAACATGCGTTGCTCAGACCAGTGATCTTTGATTTGCGTTAGTTGGCTCATTGTTTTAAATGAAAGCACTACCGCGAGTTTGGATTTGCACGCGTACCCGATCCATCAGCGCCATCAGCGGCGGCCACAGGATTGCCCCGATCATGACCTGAGTCCAGCGACCGATGCCAGCCGCGCTCACGCCGGCTACGCCATCGATCCAGAACTGAACAAAGGCGTTAATCGCAAGCAGCGCAAATACGGTCATCGTAAGTTGCCACATCGGAAAAATTCGGATCTGCAAGTGGAACCTCAACGTCAGGTACGCAACGATACTGAGCGCGATCGCATTCTCACCCAGTAGCGTCCCGTGCAAAACATCCAGGGTGATGCCGACGATCCAGGCGGCGCCGAGGCCGAACCGCCGTGGCCACATCATGGTCCAATAAATCACGGCGATTGCCGCCCACGGCGGGCGCAGCGGCTGCATAAAACCAGGTAGTGGCACTACCTCCAGGCTTATGGCAGTGATCATCACCACCCAGACGGGCCAGACCACCGGTTTGTGGGACATTATTGACCCTTTTCCGTCGCGATCGTCGCCGCTTCGCCGTCGGGCAGCGCGTCTTGCACATCAGCATCCCGCCAGATCAGCAGGACTTCCCGGATCCGGTTCAATGCGGCCGACGGCTCGGCATCCACCTCGAGAAACGGCTGACCGGTTTTGCTGCGGATGTCGACTATCGTTCCGACCGGATACCCGGCCGGAAACGCGCGTCCCAAGCCAGAACTTACCAGCAAATCACCAGCCTGCACGTCGGCGTTCCTCGGGAGAAATGGCAACGCAAGCCGATCGATGTCGCCGGTTCCCATGGCAATTGTTCGTAACTGGTTGCGTGCGATTTCCACCGGCAACGCGTGATCTGCATCGGTCACGAGCATGGCCTCTGCTGCAAATGGTTGGCCACGCGTTATCTGGCCAACGATGCCTGCGGCATCGATAAGCGCCTGACCAACGTACACCCCATCGCGGCCTCCCTTGTTGATCAGAATCGTGTGACGAAATGGATTCATATCCACCGACACGATTTCCGCTATCAGCACCCGGTCGGCTACTTTAGCGGTCGAGTCGAGCAAGGCTCGCAGCCTTACGTTTTCCGCCTCGAGAGCAATCATTCGCTGCAGCCGGGCACCTTGCATGAGAACTTCCTGGTGCAGTCCGTGGTTCTCATCGATCAGTCTGCTGCGGGTCGAAAAATTTTCGTCTGCCCATCGGCCCAGCGCGAACGGGGCATTGATGACCGCTTGTACCGGGTAGACGACAACCGAAAGCGCTTCGCGAATCTTGACCAAATGTTGGTTCTGATGATCCAAAACCATCAGGATCAGCGAGAGGAGGCAAATCAGGGTGAGTCGCAGTCCCGACGTGGTACCCCTAGAGCTGCTCAGCTCTTGTTCGGTGGTGGTCAGTGGCATGACCCAGACCGCCTGCGCCGGCGGCGGACCCTCCAGTTACAGCAACAACAACCTGCCCATGATGGGGCAGGACATGCATCGGATCAATGGTTCGGGTTGCGGATTCGGCCGCTTGCTAACGCCGGGAGGGCGGTTAATCGAGGACGTAGACTCCCGGTCCATGCTCATCGATCAACTCCATCACACGGCCGCCGCCCCGGGCGACGCAGGTCAGAGGATCGTCCGCGATAACCACCGGCAGACCGGTTTCTTCCATCAGTAATTTGTCCAGATCTCGCAGCAGCGCGCCACCGCCGGTCAGCACGATGCCACGGTCCGCAACATCCGAACCCAGTTCGGGTGGTGTTTGTTCAAGCGCTCCCTTGACAGCGCCCACGATTCCCTGCAGCGGTTCCTGCAGCGCTTCAAGGATTTCGTTGCTGTTTAGACTGAAGCTGCGCGGTACCCCTTCGGAAAGATTTCGGCCACGCACTGATATTTCTCTTACCTCGTCGCCCGGATAAGCCGAACCAATTTCGTGCTTGATACGTTCCGCCGTGGCTTCGCCGATCAATATGCCGTAATTGCGTCGTACGTAATTCAGGATCGCTTCATCGAAGCGGTCTCCCCCAATCCGGACCGATGCAGCGTACACGATACCGTTTAAGGAGATAACCGCGACTTCGGATGTTCCACCTCCGACATCGAGCACCATCGACCCGCGTGCTTCCTGCACCGGCATACCCGCACCGATCGCCGCCACCATCGGTTCCTCTACCAGGAATACTTTTCGGGCACCGGCGCCCTCGGCGGATTCCTTGATCGCGCGTCGCTCAACCTGCGTCGAACCGTAAGGAACGGCTATCAGGACTCTGGGGCTCGGGCGAAAATACTGGTTGCCGTGCGCTTTCCGAATGAAATGCTGCAGCATTTTTTCGGTAATGGTGAAATCAGCAATGACGCCGTCTTTCAGTGGTCGAATCGCGGTGATGTTGCCGGGCGTACGGCCCAACATGCTTTTCGCCTCGGCCCCAACGGCGGCTATGCTTTTGCCGCCACGACCCGGCTCTTCGCGAATTGCGACTACCGACGGTTCGTCCAATACGATCCCGTGACCGCTTAGATATATAAGTGTGTTTGCTGTCCCAAGATCTATCGAAAGATCATTGGAAAAATAGCCCAAGATATTTTTCAACATGAGCGGAGATTATCAGGCACGACAGGGAAAGTGGTGCGTACTCTAGCAACGAGGGCGATTTTGGGCAACTGCAGGTGTATCATTACGCGCCTTTCGAGGCAGTAAATATGGTGGCCTGAGGTGGGTTTGAGCAAAAAAGACGTACAGCATATAGCGAATCTGGCCCGTCTCGAGGTCAGTGATGAGCAGATCGACGACTATGTCGAAAAACTGACCCAGATACTGGACATGGTGGACGCCTTGAAGGAGGTCGATACCAGCGAGGTGTTGCCGTTGGCCCATCCGCTGCATATGAGCCAGCCACTGCGGGTTGACGAGCCCACTGAGAAGAACCAGCGCGATTTGTTCCAGGCCAACACCGAGCACGTCGAGCAAGGCCTTTACACGGTTCCCAAGGTGATCGAGTAATGGTGCGGCCGCCCCGACCGGCCGACCTGACCTGGGGCGCAGGCGGCACAGCATGGATCGGTTGACCGTATCCCAGTTGTCTGCGGGGTTACGCAGCGGGAAGTTTAGTAGCGAGGAGCTGACCCGCCAAAGTCTGGCGCGCATTGAGGCGGCGAACCCGAGCCTGAACGCTTTTATTACCGTGACGGGCGAGGAGGCGTTGACTGCCGCTCGGGCTGCCGATCGGAAGCTCGCCAGTGGGAACGCCGGCCCGTTGACCGGTATACCGTTGGCACACAAGGATATTTTTTGCACCGCGGGCACGTTGACAACCTGCGGGTCGCGAATGCTGGCGAATTTCGTCTCGCCCTACGATGCAACCGTCGTTAGCAAGCTGGCCGATGCCGGCGTCGTCCTGGTCGGCAAGACCAACATGGATGAATTCGCAATGGGCTCTTCCAACGAGACGAGCTATTTCGGCCCGGTCCGTAACCCCTGGGAAGTCTCGCGCTCACCCGGGGGGTCATCGGGCGGATCGGCGGCCGCGGTGGCGGCTGGCCTGGTACCGGCGGCGACCGGCACGGACACCGGCGGCTCGATTCGTCAGCCGGCGGCCTTTACCGGGATCACCGGCTTCAAGCCCACCTACGGGCGCGTGTCCCGCTACGGCATGGTGGCCTTTGCCTCCAGCCTGGACCAGGCGGGCACGCTGACCATCACCGCCGAGGATGCGGCATTGCTGATGGAAGCCATGGCAGGTTTCGATGCACGTGATTCAACCAGTGCCGACCAAGCGGTGCCGCCCTACAGCAAAATGCTGGACGAGTCCCTGGCCGGCAAGACCATTGGCGTGCCGCGGGAGTATTTCGACGACGGGCTGGACCCCGGCTGCGAGCGGGCAATTCGCGATGCACTGGACGTGTTCAGCGATCTGGGTGCAAAGATCACCGAGGTCGAGCTTCCGCACCTGGCCCTATCGGTGCCGACCTATTACATCGTCGCGCCGGCGGAATGCTCATCAAATCTTTCCCGCTATGACGGCATTCGCTTCGGCTACCGGCACCCGGATGCGCGTGACATCGGCGAGCTCTACACACGCACCCGGCAGGAAGGCTTCGGCGCCGAGGTTAAGCGGCGCATCATGACCGGGACGTATGTGCTGTCGGCAGGTTACTACGACGCATATTATCTGCAGGCGCAGAAGGTGCGGCGTTTGATCAGAGACGAACTGATGCGCTGCTTCGAGGACGTTGATATTGTGGCCGGGCCGACGACCCCGACACCGGCGTTTGGTCTCGGTGAAAAAATCGACGATCCGGTGCAGATGTATCTGAATGACATCTACACGATCGCCGTTAACCTGGCCGGTACTCCCGGCATATCAATCCCCTGTGGGTTTTCCGGTACGCTTCCCGTTGGCTTGCAACTGATCGGGCCACATTTCGGCGAGGCGACGCTGCTGAATTTTGCCCACCGTTATCAGCAGCAGACCGACTGGCATACAAAGACACCACCGCCGGTTTCGAACGACGGGGCCGGCGAGTGATCGACTGTGGCACGGTAAGAGACCGCAGATGAACTGGGAAACCGTCATCGGGCTGGAGATTCATACCCAGCTGGCGACGCAGAGCAAGATATTTTCCGGTGAGCGGACCCGCTACGGTGCCGAGCCCAATACCCAGGCTTGCCTGGTCGATCTCGGCTATCCGGGGGTGCTGCCGGTGCTGAATGGCAAGGCCGTCGCGATGGCGGTGAAGTTTGGTCTGGCGATAGGGGCCACGATTGAACGGCGCTCGGTGTTCGCCCGCAAGAATTATTTTTATCCCGATCTGCCCAAGGGCTACCAGATCAGCCAGTATGAACTGCCCATCGTCAGCCGAGGCAGCGTGGTGATTCGCTTGGACGACGGCAGTCAGAAGCGTGTCGGAATAACCCGTGCGCACCTGGAGGAAGACGCGGGCAAGTCGTTGCATGAAACCCTGAAGGACCGGACCGGAATCGATCTGAACCGTGCCGGTACGCCTTTGCTCGAAATCGTGTCGGAACCGGAACTGGGTTCCGCCGCCGAGGCGGCCGCCTACATGCGGAAAATCCACCAGCTCGTACGGTATCTCGGCATCTGCGACGGCAATATGCAGGAGGGGTCGTTTCGCTGCGATGCAAATATCTCCGTGCGGCCGAGTGGTGACACCGAGCTGGGCACTCGCACCGAGCTGAAAAACCTGAACTCATTCCGCTATGTAGAAAAAGCCATCGAGTTCGAAATCGAGCGCCAGATCGATGTGCTCGAAGACGGCGGTAAAGTCGTGCTGGAAACCCGGCTTTACGATTCGGACAAGGACGAAACCCGGCCGATGCGCGCCAAGGAAGAGGCTAACGATTACCGCTATTTTCCGGATCCAGACCTGCTGCCGCTGGAACTCGACCAGGCCTTGCTGGACAGTATTAAAGAGTCGATGCCGGAATTACCTTGGGAGAAGGAGGAGCGATTTGCCACGGACTATGGGTTGAACCCCGTCGACATACAGATTTTGACGGCTTCATCCGAAGGCGCTGCGTTTTTTGAAGCCTCGGCCGCAGGGCTAGCCGGGAATTTCGAACTGGCGGCGAACTGGAACAAAGGAGAACTTCGTGCTGCGTTGAATCGCGACGGTTTGACCATCACCGATAGCCCTGTCGGTGGCGCGGACCTGAATAGCCTGCTTCGCCGCATCAGTGACGGCACAATATCGGGTAAAACAGCAAAAGAGGTTTTCGAAGCGATGTGGGCCGGCGAAGGCGACGCCGACGAGATAATCGAGGCGCGCAGTCTGCAGCAGATTACTGACGTTGCCGCGCTGGAAAAGGTTGTTCGACAGGTCGTCGCCGATAATCCGGAGCAGGCGGAGCAATACCGCGGCGGTAAGCAGAAATTGCTGGGCTTTTTTGTCGGGCAGGTCATGCAGGCGACAGGTAGCAAGGCCAACCCGGCCGAAGTCAACAAACTGTTGCGCGCCAAACTTGATGCCGATGAAAACTGACCGCCTGCGACGCTTCACACTTGAACATCATGGAATCCGCGGTAGCCTGGTTCGCCTACCGGAAACCTGGCGACGTATTCGGGAGCCTGGTGCGTACGCACCGGCGGTAGCCCGCATCCTTGGCCACGCGGTCGTGGCGGCAGCGCTAATTGGAAAAAATCTCAAGTTCGACGGACGTCTGACACTGCAGCTGCAGGGCAGCGGGCCGTTGCACCTGCTGGTGGTGCAGTGCACCCATGATCTCGGTATCCGCGGTCTGGCCAAGTGCCGCGATACCCAATTGGTGGAATTTGGTGGGCTCGTGCAGCCGGGGCGCATGACCGTCACGGTAGAGGCAGGCGCCAAACAGGAGCGTTACCAGAGCATTATTCCGGTTGAGCAGGGCAGCCTGGCCGAATGCCTCGGCGCGTATTACCGGAATTCGGTCCAGATTCCGACGGCGTTCTGGCTGGACGTGGATGACCGGCATGCGAGTGGCCTGATGTTGCAGCGGCTGCCCGGCAGCCCGGCCGGCAATCCGAGTGACTGGGACGTAGTAACCGAAAGAGCCGGCGAATCGATGCCGGCGAGCCTGGCCGAGCAAACCGACGAGGACGTTCTGAGCCGAGTGTTTGACGGCCAGCTTTTGCGGGTCTTTAAACCGCATGAGGTGGCTTTTCGGTGCAGCTGCTCGGACGACGGAATGCGCCGCATGCTGCAGCTGCTCGGCGCCGATGAGTTACACGAGATCATCGCGGAACAGGGCCGGATCGCGGTTCGCTGCGAATTCTGCAATCGCGGCTATACGATCGCCGAAAACGAGATTCCTGGCCTGGTCCACGGCGGCGCAACGACGCTGCATTAGCCGGCCGTTCCCAACTTGACATAATCAAGGCAGCTCGCCGCCGCTGCCCTGGAGCTGTTTGGCTGCGCCCTTGTCAAAATATAAAGATTTCTTTATATTCCTGTGGATGGAGCTGGAACCAACCCTGCAACGCTTGCGCGCGATCGCGGAACCGACCCGCCTGCGCCTGCTGGCCCTATTGTCTGCCGGCGAGATCAGCGTGGGCGAATTGTCCAACGTGCTTGGCCAGAGCCAGCCGCGTGTCTCCCGGCATTTGCGGCTATTGGTCGAGGCTGGCCTGGTCAGCCGCTTCCGCGACCACCACTGGGTCTATTACCGGCTCGTCACCGACGCCGCGGTGCGCGAACTTTTGCTACCTGTGCTGGGCCCGGTCCAGCAGCAGGACCCAACGCTGGCGGCTGATCGCAGGGCGATGCAAGCCGTCAAGGATCTTCGCGAAAGCAGTGTGTACACGGCGCTGGGCCCCAGCCCGGCATTGTGGCGGACGGCCGACCAGGTCCGGCCCGGCGAAGCGGCGCTGGCTGAAGCACTCGACGACGCCATCGCTAACCGCCCCATCGGTGACCTGCTCGATATCGGCAGCGGCGCTGGGACCTTGCTGAAGCTGTTGAGTCCTCGAGCCAGCAGCGCTGTCGGGGTTGATACCGCCAAGGAAATGCGGCTGCTGGCACGGGCGCGGCTGCAGCGGGCCGGTCTTGCCGACTGCACGCTGCGCAATGCGGACACCCACGATCTCCCGTTCGTCACAGACTCGTTTGATACCGTCGTGCTCGACGAAGTGTTGGCACAGAGCGACCGGCCCGAGGCGGCGCTTCGTGAGGCCAGCCGGGTCCTGCGCCCCGATGGTTGCCTGCTGATCATGGACCGCATTTTGCCCATCGTCGGCCAGACGGCAGAGCCTGGCGGGCCGGTCGGTTTGCACGAGAATCGGCTACAGGCATTGCTGCGGGAGCAGGACTTCAGCATCGTGCATCGCGGTTGGTTCCCGGGCCGCTCGCTTGACCGGGCATTGTTCGCGGCAGTGTCCGACGAGAGTCATCGCAGGACCGGCACCGATGATTGACTCAAGCCTGCAATCGGCAATCGCCAACACGCGCCCGCAGAATTCGGTCGAAGTTTCATTCGAGTTCTTTCCGCCGAAAACTCCGAAAAGCGAAGAGACGCTGTGGCATTCGGTCGAGCGACTGGCGCCACTTAAGCCGCGCTTCGTGTCGGTGACTTACGGCGCCGACGGTTCGACGCGGGACCGCACTCACCGTGTAATCCACAGACTGCTCGACGAAACGACGCTGACCAGCGCGCCACATCTGACCTGCGTGGGCGCAACCCGCGAAGAGATTCAGGATATTGCCAGGCAATACCGGGACGATGGCGTCCGGCACATCGTCGCGCTACGCGGGGACCCGCCACAAACATCAGAGCAATACCAACCGTACCCCGGCGGATTCGATTACGCCGTCGATCTCGTGGCCGGCCTGAAGCAGGTTGCGGATTTTGACATTTCAGTGGCAGCGTATCCCGAGGTGCACCCGGATGCGCCGAGTGCACAGTTCGACCTGGACTACTTAAAGCGGAAAATCGATGCCGGGGCGAGCCGGGCGATCACCCAATTCTTTTTCGAAACGGATACGTTTCTGCGGTTCCGGGATCGTTGCGCTGACATCGGCATCACCACTCCGCTCGTGCCCGGGATACTGCCGATTACCCGGTTTCCGCAATTGCTGAGCTTCGCAAAAATGTGTGGTGCAATGGTGCCGGACTGGTTGCACCGTCGATTCGACGGACTCGATGATGACCCCCAGACGCGCCAGATGATTGCGGCCAACGTAGCGATCGAACAGGTGCAGACGCTGCAGGAGCACGGCGTCAACGAATTTCACTTTTATACACTGAACCGGTCGGAGCTGACCTACGCGATCTGTTATTCGCTGGGACTCAGGCCGGGGACGAGTGCGGCGGCGCGGGAGCCGGCCCCATGACCGCTGCCGCCACTCGCCAGGACGCGCTTCGCGAACTGTTGAAGAAGCGCATCGTCTTCCTGGACGGGGCGATGGGCACGATGGTGCAGGACTGCGATCTTGCCGAAGACGACTATCGCGGAGCGCGTTTCGTCGACTGCTCCCAGCAGCTGAAGGGCAATCACGATCTGCTGAACCTCAGCCGTCCTGACGTAATCCGGGGGATTCACGAGGAATTCCTGCGCGCCGGGGCCGACATCATTGAGACCAATACCTTCACCGCCAATGCGCCGTCGCTGGCGGACTACGGTTTGGAATCGCTGGTGTCGGAAATCAATCAGGCGGGCGCGGCGATTGCCCGGGCGGTCGCCGATGAGATCGCTGCCGAGACTGGGCAGCCCAGATTCGTGGCCGGCGTGCTTGGGCCAACCAATCGGACCGCCTCGCTGTCACCGGACGTCAACGACCCGGGATTTCGCAATATCCACTTTGACCAACTTGCAACCACGTACGGGGATGCAGTCCGGGCGCTGGTGGCCGGTGGCGCGGATTTTCTGATGGTTGAAACCATCTTCGACACGCTGAACGCAAAGGCAGCGCTGTACGCGATTCAGACCTGCATGGCGGAGGAAGGTTTTACGATTCCGGTGATGTTATCAGGCACCATAACTGACGCATCCGGCCGAACGCTGTCCGGGCAGACAACCGAGGCGTTCTGGAACTCGATTCGGCACGCTGACCCGTTTGTCATTGGGCTCAATTGCGCGCTCGGGGCTGAAGATCTGCGTCCCTATATCGGCGAATTGGGCCGGATTGCAGGCACCTGCGTCAGCGTGCACCCGAATGCCGGGCTGCCGAATGAATTCGGTGGCTATGACGACACACCGGAATCCATGGCTGAAGTTCTCAGTGAATTTGCTGCCGCCGGGATGCTGAATATGGTTGGCGGTTGTTGCGGCACGACGCCCGAGCACATTCGTGCCATCCGGCAGGCTGTTGAACGGCACGCTCCACGTAAGCCCGCCCGTGTTCCGGCCGTGCTCAGATTGAGCGGGCTCGAGCCGGCGACGGTTGGTCCCGATTCGCTGTTCGTGAACGTCGGCGAGCGTACCAACGTGACCGGGTCGGCAAAATTCCGCCGATTGATCACCGAGGACGACTATCCGGCAACCATCTCGGTGGCCCGCCAGCAGGTCAATAACGGCGCCCAGATCATCGATGTCAACATGGACGAGGGCATGCTCGACTCCGCGGCGGCGATGGTGCGATTTCTCAGCTTGATTGCTGCCGAGCCTGATATCGCGCGCGTGCCGATCATGATCGACTCTTCGCGCTGGGACGTCATCGAGGCCGGTTTGAAGTGCGTACAGGGCAAGGCCATCGTCAATTCGATCAGCCTCAAGGAAGGGGAAGAAAAATTCCTGGAACAGGCTCGCAAGGTTCGCCGGTATGGAGCAGCCGTCGTCGTCATGGCCTTCGACGAAGAGGGCCAGGCTGAAAGCGTCGAGCGTCGGCTGCAAATATGCGAGCGTGCCTATCGACTCTTGACCGAGGAAGTCGGCTTTCCGCCCGAAGACATTATTTTCGATCCTAATATCTTCGCGGTGGCAACCGGAATTGAGGAACACAATGGCTACGGCGTTGCATTCATCGAAGCAATCCGCGAAATAAAAAAGCGTCTGCCGCATGTGTTGGTCAGCGGCGGGGTCAGCAACGTGTCGTTCTCATTCCGCGGTAACAACCCCGTGCGTGAAGCAATGCATTCGGTGTTTCTCTATCACGCCATCGCGGCCGGCATGGACATGGGCATTGTCAACGCGGGGCAATTGGCGGTGTATGACGATATTCCAGACGACCTACGTGAAGCGGTCGAAGACGTGATCCTGAATCGCCGTGACGATGCCACGGAACGGTTGCTCGAAATCGCCGGGCGCTTCAAAGATAGTGGGCATGCGACACCAGTCCAGCAGGACGATGAGTGGCGGCAGTGGCCGGTGGAGCGGCGCCTAAGCCATGCCCTGGTTCAGGGTAATGACGAATACGTTGTGGAAGACACCGAAGAAGCCCGGCTCGAAGCGGAACGGCCACTGGATGTCATCGAAGGGCCGCTGATGGATGGCATGAACGTGGTCGGAGACCTGTTTGGTGCCGGCAAGATGTTTCTGCCACAGGTGGTCAAGTCCGCGCGCGTCATGAAGAAAGCCGTCGCTCACCTGTTACCGTTCATCGAGCAGGGACAGGCCGGCGGCAGATCCACGGCCGGCAAAATTGTCATGGCAACCGTCAAGGGTGATGTCCACGACATCGGCAAGAAAATCGTCGGCGTCGTGCTCCAATGCAATAACTTTGATGTGATCGACCTTGGCGTCATGGTCCCGTGTGAAGGCATTCTCGACGCTGCCGCCCGGGAGGGCGCTGATATGATTGGTTTATCCGGCTTGATTACGCCTTCACTTGACGAGATGGTCTACGTTGCGCGTGAAATGAAACGCCGCTCATTGGATTTGCCCTTGCTTATCGGAGGCGCGACAACCTCACCGGCGCATACCGCGGTCAAGATAGATCCGGAATATGACGGCGCGGTCGTCTACGTCAAGGACGCATCGCGATCGGTCGGTGTCGCCCAGAAACTGAACAACCCGGAGGAGCGCGATCGTTTTGTCGCCTCGGCAAAGGCCGATTGCGAGCAGCGCCGCGAGCGCCACAGCGGCAAGACGCGCCAGGCACCGCAGTTGAGTCTCGCTGATGCGCGCCGGAACAAGGCCCGGATCGACTGGAACGCTTATCAGCCACCTGTTCCGTCCGTTACCGGCGTAACAGCATTCAAGGCCCTGCCGTTGGCAACACTGGTGGAATACATCGACTGGATGCCGTTCTTCAACGCCTGGGAATTTCACGGCCGTTTCCCCGGCATCCTTGATGATAAGGTCGTCGGCGAAGCAGCCCGTAGCCTGTACCGCGATGCCCAGTCCATGCTCGATGCGATAGTGGCCGAACAGTGGCTCGAGGCGCGCGCGGTCATCGGGGTTTTTGCGGCCGGGGCGACCGGCGACGATGATATTCGAATCTTTGCCAACGAAGAACGCACCGACACGCTGGCCGTGTTGCACCACCTGCGCCAACAGCGCGGTAAGCCGGAAGGCCAGCCCCATTACTGCCTGGCCGATTTTATAGCTCCCGAGGATAGTGGGGTCGCTGACTACATCGGTGCGTTCGCCGTAACTGCTGGCGTGGGCCTGGACGAACGTGCGCGCGCGTTTGAAGCGCAACACGACGACTACGGCGCAATCATGTTGAAAGCGCTGGCGGACCGGTTGGCCGAAGCCACCGCCGAATACATGCACCAGCAAGTGCGCAAACTTCATTGGGGATACGCCGCCGATGAGAAGCTCAGCAACGCTGACTTGATCGCGGAACGATACCGCGGCATTCGCCCGGCACCCGGGTACCCGGCCTGTCCCGATCACACGGAAAAAGCGACCTTGTGGAAACTGCTGGATGTGGAACGCAGCACCGGCATGTCGCTGACGGAATCGTTCGCGATGCTGCCCACGGCATCGGTCAGTGGGTTCTATCTTTCGCATCCGCAAGCGACGTATTTTCCGGTCGGCAAGCTTGGGGCCGACCAGGCGGAAGACTATGCACGCCGCAAAGGTATGTCAGTGGCGACGGTCGAGCGCTGGCTGGGCGCAAACCTTGGCTACGAAGCACGTGCTGCCTGATCAGGCGGGCGGGCCGCAAACGGGACAGTCTTTACGGCGTGGAATTTTGACCGACCGTGACGCTCCGGTCATCGCGTCGTAGACCCACAAGCGGCCCTCGAATTTGCTCGGCAGACCAACGATCAGTTTGATGGCTTCCGTCGCCATCATACAGCCGACCGTACCGGCGACCGGGGCCAGGATGCCCTGTCCGGCGCAGTCCTCGAAATTCTCGTCAGCCTCGGCATACAGGCAGCGGTAACAAGGGCCTTGGCCCGGTTCGTGCCTGAATACGGCCAACTGGCCCTCGAAACGGATTGCCGCGCCGCTGACCAATGGCTTGTGTGTTGCCGCGCAGACTTCATTGATTAACCAGCGCGAGGCGAAATTGTCGGTGCAGTCCAGTACGACCGTGCAGTCCGCGACGGTTTTCTTGAGTGCCCGTCGCTCGAGATGTTCGGGCAGCGGGATGATCTGGATGTCCGGGTTCCAGCGCTTTAGCTGAGCCGCCGCGGCTTCGGCTTTATGCCGACCGAGGTCGTCCGGATCAAACAGGATTTGCCGCGGCAGGTTGGTCGCATCGACGCGGTCGAAGTCATTGATCAGCAGCTGCCCAACGCCGGAATTCGCGAGGTACAGGCTGGCCGTCGATCCCAGGCCCCCTAGCCCGACGACCAGCACAACGGCAGCCTCCAGTTTTTGCTGCCCTTGTGCACCGATGGTGGGTAGGGCAATGTGGCGGCTGTAACGAATGTCTCCGCTGTCAGTCATCGGAGCCTTGCACGCCACGGTTGATTGAGTTCGTTGTGTCTTGATTCCAGCACGCCTCGGTGACGCGCTGATGCCCGGACAGATCGCGATAAGTCGCGATCGAGTCGAATCCCCGCTCGGCCAATAGCGACCGCACTACCTTCGCCTGGTCCGTCGCGTGCTCCAGCAGCAGCCAGCCGCCCGCACGCAGATGGGCATCCGCCTGACCGATAATGGGCCGGATTGCGTCGAGGCCGTCCGCTCCGGCAAACAACGCGATGGACGGTTCGTGCACGGCTGCGGAAGCGGGGCATCCGTTCGGTGTCGTGGCGACGTACGGTGGGTTGCTCAAAATGATGTCAAAGCGAGACCCGCGCAGCTGTTCAAACCATGGGCCCCTGCGCCAGCAAATTCCGCCAATATTCAACCGGCGCGCGTTGCCGTCTGCGACCTTGAGTGCCGCTTCGCTGATGTCGGTGGCAGTGAGCACCGCGGCAGGGCGTTCTTTGGCGATTGCCAGTGCAATGGCTCCACAGCCGGTGCCGAGCTCGAGCACGCTGGCGGCCGTTTGTGGTTGAATTCGAAGCAGACCGCGTTCGACCAGCAACTCGGTTTCCGGACGGGGAATTAATGTGTCTGTCGTAACGTCCAGCGTCATTGACCAGAATTCGCGCCGGCCAATCAATTGGGCGACCGGTCGTCCACACCGGCGCTGCTCGACGAGCCGTAAAAAGTGTTCGCCTGCGTCCGTCGCCACCGGATCAGCGTCCCGGGTATAAAAGGCCACGCGCGGCGCCTCAAGAACATGCTCCAACAGAATCTCGGCGTCGAGTCGCGCGGAATCGCTGCTGTCAGCCAGCGTCGCGCAGCCCTGCTGCAGCAGTTCGCGAATCGTTACCGGATCAGTTTTCCGCGGCATCTGCCCGCATCTCTTTTGTGTCCAAGGGCCAGGCTCTATAGTAGACGGCATTCAGCAGGTTTTCCGGTCTATCCGGCGGGTGGGCGGCAAATCGCGTAGCGGGTTTGGCAGGGCCGGGACGAACGACAAACGAGTGCGATGAGCGGCTCCAGGAAAAAATTCGACACACTGTGCATTCATGCCGGGCAGACAACCGACCCGGCAACCGGCGCGGTCATGCCGCCGATCTATACGAGTACGACGTTTGAGCACGAGGCGTTCGGTCAGGCCGGCGAATACGCGTATTCGCGCGGCGCGAACCCAACCCGCGGCGCACTCGAGCGCTGTGTCGCAGAACTTGAGGGTGGCGTGCGCGGATTTGCCTACGCGTCGGGAATGGCGGCAACAGCGGCAGTGCTGGAGTTGCTGGAAGCCGGCAGCCACGTGATCGCCCAGCAGGCAATCTATGGCGGCACGTTGCGGTTGTTCAACCAGGTGCGGCGCCACTCGGCCGGACTGGATTTTACGTTCGTCGATTTTTTTGATCTGCAGCGAGTCGAGTCGCTGCTGCGTCCAGAAACGCGACTGATCTGGGTCGAAACGCCGACCAACCCGTTGCTGGACGTCGTCGACCTGACAGCTGTGGCGGAGCTCGCGCACCGTCACGATGTGCTGGTCTGCGTCGACAATACCTTTGCCAGTCCGATTCTCCAACGGCCGCTGGAACGGGCTTGCGACATTGTCATGCACTCGTCGACCAAGTACCTGGGCGGCCATTCCGATGTCCTCGGCGGCATCAACGTCGTTGCTGACCCAGAGCTGGGTCGGCAAATCGCGGCTATCACCAGCGGTGTCGGCAGCGTGGCTGGGCCCTTCGACGCTTATCTCGTGCTGCGGGGCATAAAAACGCTGGCTTTACGGATGGAGCGCCATGAGTCTAATGCGCAGGCCGTCGCGGCGTGGCTGGAAACGCGTGAGTGCGTGCAGTCCGTCAGGTATCCCGGTTTGCCAAGCCACCCGCAACATGCGCTGGCGCGCAGCCAGATGGACGGCTTCGGCGGAGTGGTCAGCTTTCAGCTGGATGGCGATCTCAAGGCGGTCGGTGAGGTCCTGGAAAAGCTCCAGGTGTTCACGATGGCAGAAAGTCTCGGGGGCGTGGAGAGCCTGGTTGGGCACCCGGCAACGATGAGCCATTCGAACATACCGGCTGAGCAGCGCCGGGAACTGGGCATTAACGACAACCTGATTCGTTTGTCGGTTGGCATTGAACACGTCGATGATCTGATCGCCGACCTGGACCAGGCTCTGGCGCGATAGCGGGCTACTCAGTCGTCCAGGCTTAGCCAGTCCGGCAACTCGAGTCCGCGTTCAGCCAGAAACTCCCGGTTGAACAGTCGCTGGCGGTAACGCATCGCCGAGTCGCATAACAGTGTGACGATGACATGCCCGGGGCCGAGTTCCCTGGCCAGCCGGATGGCGCCGGCAACATTGACCCCGCTGGACGCGCCGAGCGACAGCCCCTCACGGCGGATCATGTCGTAGACCAGCGGGACCGATTCCTCGTCCGGAATCTGGTACGGGACATCGATCGGCGTGCCTTCGAGATTGTCGGTGATACGCGAATTGCCGATTCCTTCGCTGATTGAAGTGCCCTCGACCTTCAGTTCACCGTTTTTGTAATAGTTATAGAGTGCTGAACCAGTCGGGTCCGCCAACCCGATCGTGATGTCTGGCCTACGGGCTTTCAGTGCACGGGCGACGCCGGCCAGCGTACCTCCGGTGCCAACCGAGCAGATGAAAGCGTCAACACTACCCTGCGTCTGTTCCCAAATCTCGGGCCCGGTCGTTTCCGCATGGAACGCACGATTAGCTGTGTTATTGAACTGGTTTGCCCAAACGGCCCCGTTCGGCGACGTTTCGTTGAGTTCCTCGGCCAGTCTCTCGGACTGGTGGATGAAATGATTGGGGTCCTTCAGCGGTACCGCCGGTACGAGTCGCACATCAGCGCCGTAGGATTTCAGCGTATCGATTTTGTCTTTGCTCTGGTTGTCGGGCATGACGATGACTGTTTCGTAGCCCAGGGAGTTGCCAACAACTGCGAGCCCGATGCCGGTATTGCCAGCCGTACCCTCAACGACGATACCACCGGGTTTGAGCCGGCCACGCCTTTCGGCGTCCCGCACGATCCCCAGCGCTGCCCGGTCTTTTATCGACCCGCCGGGATTCATGAACTCGGCCTTACCGAGAATCTCGCATCGGGTTTCATCCGAGGCATGATTGAGCCGCATTAATGGCGTGTTGCCGATACGGTCGGTCAGCGAATCGAAGCCCGGAGGGTTCACGTTGTTCAGTTTTCCAGTGTGGCCAGCTGATCGGTCTGGTGCTCGCTAATCAATGGCTCAATAATCGCATCGATGCCACCCTGCAGGATCGCTTCCAGTTTGTAGAGCGTCAGGTTAATGCGGTGATCCGTTACCCGGCCTTGGGGAAAGTTATAAGTCCGTATTCGTTGCGAACGATCGCCGCTGCCGACCAGGTTGCGCCGCTGTTCCGCCTGCTCGGATATCTGCTTCTGTTGCTCTATATCGAGCAGTTTGGCCTGCAGCAGGGACATCGCTCTGGCGCGGTTTTTGTGCTGCGATCTTTCGTCCTGGCATTCGACCACGATGCCACTGGGCAGGTGCGTAAGCCGCACGGCGGAATCCGTTTTGTTCACATGCTGGCCGCCGGCACCGGAGGCGCGATAGGTATCCACCCGGACGTCAGCCGAATTGATGTCTATTTCGTCAATGGATTCCACTTCCGGTAGCACCGCAATGGTGCAGGCCGAGGTATGAATTCTGCCTTGGGACTCTGTTTCCGGTACCCGTTGCACCCGGTGCGCACCGGATTCGAATTTCAGCCGTGAATAGGCGCCGCGACCGTCGATTTTGCTGATGATCTCCTTGAAGCCGCCGTGCTCACCGTCACGCTGGCTGAGCACCTCGATTTTCCAGTTTTGCTGCTCAGCGTAGCGCAAATACATGCGAAACAAGTCGCCGGCAAACAGCGCCGCTTCGTCGCCGCCGGTACCCGCCCGAATTTCGAGAAAAATATTGCTGTCGTCGTGCGGGTCTTGCGGTATCAGGTGCTTTTTTAGCTCGAGTTCAAGCTCCGTGAGCTGGGCCGCGACCGCTACCGATTCTTCCTCGCCGAGCTTGCGAATCTCGGCATCGCTGTCATCGAGCATCTCCTGCGCTGCGTCGAGTTCCGCCTCGGCCCGCTGGTAGCTGGTGTATAACTTCGCCACGGGATCCAGGCGCGAGTATTCCCGCGACAAATCGCGGAACTTGTTCTGATCGGCAATCACTTCGGGATCCGACAGCATGCCGCCGATTTCTTCCTGCCGCGCAACCAGACCTTGCAGTTTTTCGACGACGGATTGTTTCACTGACTGATGCTCTGATTCAGCGGCGGGCTACCGGTGCTGGCAATACAGTTTAACTTGAATTCGTCTCCTGCCCCGGTGATCGCCGGAATTAGCGCGCCATCTGCTATGGTAGCCGGGCCACGGACGGTGACGCGTGGCCCGGCCGGATGATCAAAATATTGGACACAAGTTTTACAGCTCGCGGGCGCGGTCTCGCACTCGCGCTTATGCTATTGCTGGTGTGGGGCTGTGCCGGCGATACCGCTACGCGTCGGGGCAGCAACTATGTACCCGATGCCAGCTATCACTTACTGATGGCAGAAATTGCGCTGGAACGGTCCGAATACCTGATCGCCGCGCAAGAGTATCTGCGCGCCGCAGAAGAATCAGCCGATCCGGAAATGGCGCGTCGGTCGACGGAATTTGCGTTCAATTATGGCTTCGACACGTATGCGCTGCGCAGCGCCGGGTGGTGGGAAAAGCTGGATCCTGAAAACCCGGTCATTCACAGTTATCTCGGGCGCCTGTATTTTCGTCTGAACGATCTCGATCGAGCCTACCGCCACTATGATCTGGCACTCGGGCCGGAAATGGAACGCGTTGATGCGGACTTTCTAATTCTCGCCGGTGATTTGGCTGACGAAGGGGAACCCCGGCGTGCGCTGAGATTGGTGGAACGTTTTGCTGAAGCGAACTCGGGTGCGCCCGGTGCGTGGCTGGCCCTCGCCAACACGGCAATGCAGGCGGATGAGGCCGAGTTTGCGCTCAAGAGCGCATCACGGGCCTTCGATCTCGCCCCTGACTGGGACCAGGCTCAAGTGGCCGTGGCCAGGGCGCTGTTGTTGTCCGGCGAGACGGATGCGGCGCTGGATCTGGTCAACGGAATGCTGGAGGCCATCCCGACACTCGAGCTGGAACTGGAATACGTGCGCCTGCTGGCAGCGGCCGGAGAAGCCGTGTCGGCAATCGAACGTCTGGATCGCTTGACCCTGCAATATGGAGAACAACCGGAAATTCTTCGCACGCGCGGCATCATCAGCCTGCAAGCCGGTGACCAGGACACGGCCTGGCGCGATTACAGCCAGTTGCTGTCGACAGGTAACAACGTCAGCGAAAGCTTCTATTACCTGGGCCGGATTGCGTTTGAACGGGAGCGTTACGCGCAGTCCGCCCGGCTGCATGCGCGGATTATATCGGGCCGCTACCTGGTGCCGGCACAGTTGAGCATCAGCCGGGCATACGCGTTACTGGGGGATCCCGAGATCGGGCTGAATCATTTGCAGGAGTTTGCCGAGCTTTATCCCAAACACGCCATCGACGTCATGCCGGCCGAGGCCAGGTTGCTGGTTTCGATGGACCGGCCGACGGAGGCACTGGAGGTATATGACCGGGCTCTCCTATATAAACCGGATGCCGAGTCATTGCTGCTTGGGCGCGGTTCGTTGTTCGAGAGCGTCGGCCAACTGGACGAGGCGATCAGCGACTTTCGGCGTGCGGTGGACGTTGCACCGGAAAGTGCGCTGGCGCTGAACGCGTTGGGCTATACGCTGGCCAATCGGACCAGGCGTTACCGGGAAGCCTATCGTTACACCAAGCGTGCGCTGGAGCTGGATCCCGACAACGCGGCCATCATTGACAGCATGGGCTGGGTGCAGTATCGGCGGGGCCGTCTGCCGGATGCACTGAAGTATCTCGAGCGGGCGTACGGATTGATGCCGGACCCGGAAATTTCGGCTCATCTCGGCGAGGTGCTGTGGGTGCACGGAGATCTGGAAGCAGCCGGACAAATCTGGGACCAGGCCCTGCAGGAACACCCGGACAGCCCGGTGCTGAACGAAACAGTGCTGCGGTTCAACCCATGAAACGATGCGCCTGTGTCCTGGCGGTGCTCATCGCGGTCAGTGCATGTTCGGCTATGCGGCCGGCACCGGCGCCATCGGCCGACTGGCAGGAGCGACAGGACCGCTTGCTCGGGCTTTCGTCGTGGCGATTCAGGGGCCGGATCGCGGTGCGCTATGAGTCCCGCGGCGAGCAAGGGAACCTGAGCTGGCAACAAGACGGCGCGAAGTCGACCATCCAGCTCAGCGGCCCGCTCGGCGTCGGCGCTTACCAGATATTGTGGGAACCGGGATCCGTGACGGTCATTGGCGGAAACGGTGAACAGCAACTGAGTTATTCAGGCCCGGATGCGGCCGAGCAGTTCTTATACGATCAACTGGGTTGGTGGTTTCCGGCTTCAAGCACGCGCTACTGGTTACTGGGAACGCTGGACCCGCAGTATCAGGGCCGCGAAATCTTCGATTCGGATGGGCGGCTGTCCGGACTGGAACAAAACGGCTGGACGGTGTCATACCAGCGCTTTGTCGAGGCGGGGGATTTTTTGTTGCCGGCCAAGCTGGCGATGGAAAAGGCAGATGCCAGACTGCGTCTCGCGATTGACAGCTGGGACCTGTAAGAACGTAGCGGCACACCGTGCGCCGCCGCCGAGGTTTGACAGTCCCCACACCCCCCCGCACAATACCCCGCGCCTGGTCCGGGTTGGTGCAGTATCCCGGCAAGCCCGCTGCAGGCGGGCTGATGCTTCGGCTACTGGGGTGTAGCCAAGTGGTAAGGCATCGGGTTTTGATCCCGTGTATCGCAGGTTCGAATCCTGCCACCCCAGCCAGACCAGCATGTTAACGAAGGTGCAGGCAGTGAACGCTGAATCCGAACTTGTGTTGCCGAACATCGCGATTTTTTCCGGGAATGCCAACCCGGAACTCGCCCACCGGATTGCGCGTCGCCTGACTTTGCCCCTGGCCAAAATCCAGGTAGGCCGCTTCAGTGACGGTGAAGTCAACGTCGAGATCCTGGAGAACATCCGTGGCCGGGACATATTCATCGTCCAGTCGACCTGTCCGCCCGTTAACGACAACCTGATGGAATTGCTGGTCATGGCCGATGCCTGTCGCCGCGCCTCGGCCACCCGAATTACCGCTGTAATGCCCTATTTCGGCTATGCGCGCCAGGACCGCCGGCCGCGTGCAGCGCGCGTGCCTATCACCGCGCGCCTGGTCGCTGGCATGATCTCGGCCTCTGGCATAGACCGGTTGCTGACGGTGGATTTGCATGCGGACCAGATCCAGGGCTTTTTCTCGATTCCGGTAGATAACGTGTACGCGTCGCCGGTGTTGTTGGGCGATGCCTGGAAAAAGGAATCCTCGAACGACATGGTCGTGGTTTCGCCGGATGTCGGCGGTGTGATACGGGCCAGGGCATTGGCAAAACGGCTCGACGATGCGGATCTTGCCATCATCGATAAACGGCGGCCGCGGGCAAACGAATCCAAGGTCATGAATATCATCGGCGAGGTCAGCGGTAAGCACTGCGTCATGATCGACGACATGGTCGATACGGCCGGCACCCTGTGCCAGGCGGCACACGTATTGAAAGAACAGGGGGCCACCAGGGTCGTCGCTTACATTACCCACCCGGTGTTGTCCGGGCCGGCGGTCGAGCGCATCTCGGAGTCAGCGCTGGACGAGGTTGTCGTAACGGACACGATTCCGTTGTCGGAGGAAGCCGAAAACTGCACCAAGATTCGCCAGCTCGGTGTCGCCGAGTTGCTTGCCGAGACCATGCGCCGTATCAGCCTGGACGAATCGGTCAGCTCCATCTATATCGACTGATTGGCTCAGTCAGAGTGGCCAGGATGGGCTGAATCCCTGGCTGGTGGCCGCCATTCGGATGGGTTATTATCGCGCCCCGTTTCAGGGTGGGAAGGCTGTCCTGGTCGCATGGCCAGCCGTCTCTGGAATAGCCACAGGAGTGCAATCATGGCTGAGAGAATCGACCTGATTGCGGAGAACCGGGTAGACGCAGGGAAAGGTGCGAGCCGCCGCCTGCGACGTTCCGGAAAAATCCCCGCGATCATCTATGGTGCCGGTGAGCCGGCGAGGGCAGTGGTTTTCGATCGGAACAGCCTGCTGCTCCAGATGGAAAATGAGTCATTTTTTTCCAGTGTCCTGACCGTTCAGGTCGACGGCAAGGAACAGGCTGCCATCGTTAAGGACCTACAACGTCACCCGGCGCTGTCAACGGTGCTGCACGTTGACCTCCAGCGAATCGTCGCCGACGAGAAGATCAGGATGAACGTGCCGCTGCATTTTCTGAACGAGGAAACCGCTGTCGGCGTCAAGCTCGGTGGGGGAACGGTGTCGCGCATGCAGACCGAAGTGGAAGTCAGCTGTCTGCCGAAGGACTTGCCGGAATACCTCGACGTCGATGTTGAGGACATGGAGCTCGATCAGATGCTCTACCTTTCCGACGTTAAACTTCCCGAGGGCGTGGAACTGACCGATCTGACGGCCGAGCAGCCGCGGAACGATCCGATCGTCACAATCCACATCCTGCTTATCGCCGAAGAAGTTGAAGAGGTTGAAGAGGTTGAAGGCGAAGAACTCGAAGGCGAGGAGCTCGAAGGAGTCGAGGGCGAGGAGGCCGCAGCGGGAGAAGGCGCCGAGTCGAAAGAAGGCGAGCCCGCTGACAAAGGCGGCAAGGGCGACAAAGGCGAGTAACGGTACGCCAGGCTTACGTTGCTGTTCGGAAAGGCCGCGCCTAGCGCGGCTTTTTCGTCTTCGAGGTCCGGATTTTTCGCGTGCTAACATAGCGCGCGTTTTTCGCTGGTTTCGAATTCAATGACGGCTACACAGCCCCCCACTGCAATCGTCGGGCTCGGTAATCCCGGTTCCGAATATAAAAAGACCCGGCATAACGCTGGCTACTGGTTCGTGGATCGACTGGCATCCGAATGCGGTGAGACCCTGAGACCGGAAGCGAAATTTCTCGGCGACGCCGGACAGATCAGCCTGGCTGGCTGCAGCGTACGTCTGCTGAAACCAACCTCTTTCATGAACGAGAGCGGTCAGTCCGTGCGTCGCTTCATCGATTTTTACAAGCTTGATCCTGAAAGGATACTGGTCATCCACGATGAGCTGGACCTGCCGCCCGGCACCGTGCGCTTGAAATATGCCGGCGGCCACGGGGGCCACAATGGTTTGCGCGACGTAGTTGCCCATTGCGGCAGGGATTTCCTGCGCCTGCGCATCGGTATCGGGCATCCGGGCGACAAGCGGCTGGTCACTAACTATGTTTTGAGGCGGGCGCCGGCCGGTGAGCACGAACTGATCGTCGATTCTCTGATTGAAGCGGGCAAGGGACTGGATGTGCTGATGCAGGATGGACTCGATCGTGCCCAGACCTACCTGCACACGGCGACACCGCCGCCATAAAACCAGGCCTCCATGCAAACCACTCTTGGCGTCACTAAGAGCCGGGGTCGCAGTCGGTGCAGAATTCGATCACCCGCTGCTCGAGGTAACTGAAAAACGGGTTGTAGCGCAGCAGCGTGAGCTGCTCCACCGGCACCAGCAACACCCGCCGCTCGCCCCTTGGCTGCAAGGTCCCAAGCCGCATGTTTTCGACATAGGCAGTCGTTGCATCGCTTCCGTACATCGGGTCCGTCGGGGTAAATGGAATGGCGACGTGGGACAGCGAGTAAACGTTCTGCGGCCAAGTCAGGTTCAGATCTTCGGATGACCAGCAGGCTTTTGGCGCGCATCGGGTACGGGCGACCACCTCCTGGCTATCAGCATCGCGGTTTGTAACCAATGTAAGCCTGTAGGGCAGATCCTCCCGGTCTCCTGCCGTCCGTAGATAGTTAACCTGGCTCGGCTTCACAAACTCGATCGTTTCACTGTCACGGTTCAGATCGAACAGCACGAGTTCGTGGCCGGGAGAATCGAGTTGCCCGAAGAGTGCCGTCACCACTGAGGTGGTACTGACGGTTGAATCGATCAATGAGTGAAAGGCCAGGATCGGTGGCAGGCGTCGCCATTGCCCATCTTTCAGTCGCTTCAGTATTTTTTTGCCCACCGATACGGTCAGCGTGTGGACGATGTCACCGGCATTCTTCGCGAACGAGTTGTATTTGAACGGATCGTATTCCGGGTGAATATTTCCCCACGCGAATTTTTCGAAGTACGGGATTTTACTGATCGCGACGTCCCAGTGTGCAAATGCCGCGAACCGGCTGATGCCAATCGCCGGTGAGAACAGAAACAACCGGTCCGGTACCTCCAGCTGTGGTTCGACCAATGCATCCAGAGTGTAATCCACCACCAGTGTTGCGCCGGTAGAGTAACCTCCAAGGTACAGTGGGGCCGAACCGGGCAGTCGTTCTCGCAACCAGCTGACCCCGAGCCGGGTGATTGCCATCCAGTCCGCGGCCGTCGCATCCTTTAATCCGGCCGGCACGGTACCGTGCCCGGGCAGCCGCAGCGCCAGCACGTGAAAGCCTTGCCGGTGAAAAACTTCCGCTACGGCACGCATGCTGTATGGCGAGTCCGAGGCGCCGTGTAACAGTAAAATCCCGCCGCGCGGCTCGTCTACCGATAGTTGAAAAGACCGATTCCAGTTACGAGGCAGGTTCTCGGGGTTGATCGGGCTCGTATCGGTGTAGCGGCTTAAAAATTTTCGATTGGCCGGGGGAACCTGTGCGACCACTTGCGTCTCAAGTTCCTGCATCAACCGTTCTTCGAGTTCGAAGTAGGCCTCCAGCGACAGGCCATCCGGGTAGTCGTCGACAGTGAATTCGTTGACGAGTGAGGCCTGGTGCCAGAGCTTCAGTTCCGGTAAATTGCGCGCCTCAAACGCGCGGACCAGCCATATCGTCGCAATGACTGCAACGATAACCGTCGCCACTGCTGCCAGACGAGACAAGAAGCGCATCGATTCAACAGACTCTGTTTTGCTGGCGCAGGCCAGGCGAGTTTCTATATTGGGTCAGCAAGCGATGCAGCAATCGGTGTGGCCTGAACTCCTGAAACCCCAGGCGGTTACTGGTCAACGATTTTTTCCACCGTATTGATAAAGCGTCCCTGCTTCTTGGCTTCTTCGACGAATTTTCCACACGGATCCTTTGACGAGAACCAGCGACCATACATACCCTTGGCCAAAATGCTCAGGCCGAGCGTCGCGACCGCCACACCACCCTCGACGACCGTGCCCTTGGCATCCAGCGCCAGCCTCGGGCTCGACATCGTGCCGCCGATCCGGACGAACGGGTTGATAAAACTGCCGGCGCTGATGCCGATGCCTTTGCGCGCGGCGGTGTCGAAACCGACATTCAGCTTTTCGGTGTTCAGATCGACGACGCCGCTGGCAAACATATTCATTTTGTCGGTTTGCATTACTGCGCCGGGGTCGATTGCGACAACACCGTCTTTGACGTCGACGAAATACACACCACAGACCACGTCTGTATAAGGCTCCTGCTTCATGAACGGATTGACTGCCTGAAACACTTGCTGCAGGAAATCCCCGAAAAGAACGCCTAATACGTCGTTCGGCAGCTGTCCGGGCTTGTTGATCATGTCGACATAGCCATTAAGATTAGCCACTATTTCGCGCGAGCCCGTGCCGCTCGACTCTAAATCGAGCGCCAGGCTTACCAACGGATAGTCGATAGTTGCCTCCGCATCGACACCCCCTAGAGCCAAGGCTATTTCGCTGCCGACCAGCGCAAACGTCAACTCTGGCGGATCGGCCCGCGTGTCCAGGGTCATGATCGCGTTGAAGTCGCCCTGCGCAGTGTTGGCCCTGAAATTATCGACCGTAATTTTGCCGTCTGTAAGCGCGAAGTCGGTGTCGAACTTGCTTATCTTGGTTTGCCGCAAAATCACTTCGCCCGCGTCGACCTGCACGGACAGATCAAAGCGATTCAGTGCTTCGATTGGAATGGTCATATCCGGAATCAAGCGGCTGCCATCGTCTGCGGCGCCGGTTGGTTCCTCGGGCGCATCCTGATCCGCCGACTCAGCCTCGGCCACAGCCGCCAAAGCTTCAACAGATTCGTCGAACGGTTCGTCCATGAACTGGGCCAGATCCAGCAATTTCGAGTCGAACTTGACGATGACCGTTGGTTTTTCCGTCAGGTCGATGAAAATCTGGCCAGTCAGATCGCTGTCTCCGAGATGCGCGGTCATGCGCTCGACCCGTAGAATGTTTTGACTGCCATCCAGGGTTGCGTCCAGGTCAAAGGCCTTGTCCGGCAGGCGCCTGCCGTTAATGCTGCCGAGACTCGCGAGGCTGGGTCCCTGGGCTTTCAGGATCACGCTGGTTGCCTGCACATCAGGTGGCCGGTCAATCGCGCCAACGATCGCGATCGACGCGCTACCGATCTTGGCCGATATATCCTCGAACACGACCTTGTCAGGATTCCATAACCCTCGCACGGTAATATCGAACGGCACGGCTGCTGGTTCATAGATCGGCGTACTCGGCACGAGATCGTCTAAGTCTGGTCCTTTAGCCTCGAGCGCAAAGCTGCCTTCCGACAGCAGGTCTGCACGCGTCAGTTCGATGTTGCCGCTGATGCTGCCTTTGGCGGCAGCGTACGCCAGATTCCGGACGAACAGATTGGTTTCGGTCAGCCCCACTTTGGCGGACAACGTAAACGGCGAATGCGGCATATCGAGATTCTGCTGGAATCCCTTCGGAATCACCGCGGCAATGTCAGCACCGCTGATGGCAATCTGCAGGTCAGTGCCTGCCAGTGACTCGTTCAGCCCGACCCTACCGGACAGCTCGAGATCGATAGTCCCCAGCGACGCCTCGATCCGATCGAGGCGCAGCCCCCCGGCCGCAGTTCGGACCCGCCCGGAGACCTCGAATGCCCCGCCAGGAATTGGATAATCCCGATACGCCTGTGGGATAAATTCCAGCAGCTCGGGGGTTTTGGCCGAGATCCTCAAGTCGGTACCGTTCAGCGGTTCAGTGACATTGATAATCCCGGTAGCCGTGATGTCCGCTGAACCGACGGAAGCCTGCAGCCGCTTCACCTGCATGCCGTCCTCGACGGCGATCAGCCGGGCAGCCACGTCATAGTTCACCTCGGGATATACCTCCGG
>JAPUGB010000130.1 GCA_027293165.1 Gammaproteobacteria bacterium | reverse complement strand
ACCCCGTACTCCTCCAGCAGGCGAGGCGTGTTGTTGGTGTGCGTCAGGAACGGTGACAGCCAGCCCTTGGTCTTGCGACCGATTGCCTCCTCCATCGCATTCAGCGTCGACTCGAGAATCTCGCGCTCCTTGGCTTCCTCGAGAAGGGTGGTTTCACCGTCAGCGCCACGAACATTGCCGATGAAGTTGGCCGGGGCGTTGTTGACGCCATGGCCGATCCAGGCCCACTTGCGTTTTTGACCCTCCTCGACGATGCGCGGATATTCGCGAATGATTTCACCGTTCAGGCACACGGTAGCCCGCATGCCAAGCTCATCCATCAGTTCCATCATGCGCCACAGGCCGACCCGGTTGCCGTAATCGCGCCAACCATAGTTCAGCGGATCCGGGTTGAAACCTGAGGTTCCCGGAATCAGCGACGTGCCCTGAATAGCGGCCGGGAAGTGCTCGATGTTGATAAACGGTGTAACCGCAACCCGGGCGCCGTCCGGGAGCTTGAACGGGTCGCGATCGATGATCGGCACATAATCGTAGTGTTCAGATTGTGTAAGTTCAGCCATTTGTCACCTCTTTTCGGGGATCATATGTTCTTGTTGTTTGTGGCCGGGCGTTGCGTCCCGATGATAACTACGCCAGGCCCCTCAGGTACTCGAGTGCTTCCGCTTTGCTGATCACGTCGCCGTATTTGGCGTTGATGTCAAACAGGTTTGCCTCGTGCGGACCCTCGTGCCGGTCGCCAATGCATTCCCGCACGCAAATCGGCCGGAATCCGTTTTGTACGCAATCGACCGCGGTTGCCCGAACGCAGCCCGACGTCGTGCAGCCCGTGATGATCAGCGTATCGACACCGGCTGCCGTCAAGGTGGCCGAGAAACTGGTGCCGAAAAACACGCTCGCATATTGTTTGGTGATCAGCGTTTCACCTTCGGCCGGCTTAACCTCATCGCAGATTTCCGCCAGCGGATTGCCTTCAACCAGGACTTTCAGCACCGGCGCCTTTTTGATCCAGACGCCACCGTCGATAAAATTGGTCGGGTTGTATCGAACTTGGGTATGAAATATCAGGATACGGGCCTCCCGTGCGGCTTCCAGCAATTCCGGCATCTCCTTGACGCAGTCGACCACGCCAGGCGCATAGAGATCAGAGCCCTCGGTTGTGTAACCCTTCAACAGGTCGATAACGACCAGCGCTGATTTGTTGCCAAAACCGAGCCGGCTGTCCCAGACGCCTTCATAGTTTTCTTCAGCGGATTTTGCCATGAGCGTTCCCCTCGTTGTTCTGATTGGCTTGCCGGGATCGAGCAACCCTCTGAATCTTGGCCACCGGTTCCCGATTCCTGCCCGATTTTGCACCGCGCAAGGTCTGCTGTTATCGGCCGATATTACCGCAGAAGGTCCTTCCAAGGACAGGCCCCGGTTGGGACTGTGGCAGGCTACGTCCGCAGCATGGAAAGCCGATAAAGAGCTACTGGCAGCTGTACGCGATTTCCCCCGAGCTGATTGAACGGCCTGGCAACTGCGGCAAAGACGACGCGCTGAGCGCAGCTACAAGCCGGAGAGCCTCAGCTCTTCCCGTCGCGCGGGGTGTAGACGCCTCGTTCCTGCAGGCGGCTGACGGTCTCACGAAACACCTCACCGGCCCCCTCATGCTGCATTGGCGGCAGGTTTTTCGGCCAGATGTCGTTCTGATAGAGGTTCCGGTAGATTTCGGAACGGATGTACGGGATCCAGTTCTGGAACCGGGCGGTTTCCCGATAGTAACGCAGCGCGTCGATGTTGATTTCGGCAGCCACGTAGCAATCACCAACCACCGTGCTCTTCGCCATTACGTCGCCTTTGTAATTGACAATCGAGGACCGGCCACCCAAGGCGCCACCGATGACCGTGGGAGCGCCGCCATCCTCGGCCGGCATGATCAAAGAACCGGTATTGGGCCCAATCATGTAGGCCGTGTTGTCCATGGCGCGCGCCCGGTTTTGCACCTCGAATATACCCCGCGAGACCCAGGGTTCGGGCAGCGATGCCCGATAAAGGATTTCGGCGCCGTTCAGTGCAAAGGCGCGGTAGCTTTCCGGGAACGCGCCCTCAACGCCAACGGTACCGCCAATGTTGCCGATCTCGGTTCGCGCCACCGGGAAAAAAGTTTCCAGTGAGTCCCCATGCATCGCGACCCATTCATCGTATACATCGTGCGGTGTCGTCGAATGCTCGACGAACAGAACAATATTCTTGCGGTGTTTGTAGATCACCTCACCACTGGGATCGACAATGAACACCGTATTGAAAAACCGGTCCGGAAATTCCGGAATCGTGTCTTTCAGTGTTGCGATGATGTAACAGCCATGCTGCTTTGCTTTATCGCCGAAAAAATCGGTTTCAGGGCCCGGAATCTGAGCGGCCATCGTTTCCGCGTATTCGGCTGGCGACAGATTCAGGATCTCGTCGGCAAAACCCTGGACGGCTCCTTCGCCGAGTGCGATCAGCCTGACCGGCAACTCCAGTGAGCAGATATGCATCACCAGATCGATCATGTTGCCGATATGGTTGAGATTCTTCTCCACCTCGGCCCTGCTGGTCACGTGGCGTACGGTCGTCTGTAACGCGACCGCCTGGTATGGATCAACCATGCTTGTTTATTCCTCTCACCTGTAACATCAATGCCTATCGTCGGGTTCGACGTAATCTTCAATCCGTAGATCACCGGCACCGGGGATTATCGGCCGAATCAATCGATCCGCATCTTCCAGGTCCTTGGTGGCGTCGATGCCGATTCGAACGGAGACCTGTCCTTCTTTTGCGCAGCGTTCGATCTCCCAGCTGACAATATCGGGAATGACCATGTATTTGGATGCATCACCAACGCGGCTCCATATTGCCCATTCGGTCTCTTCAAGGTTGTACACGTCTATATCTTCGTCAACTACGACAATGCGTTTGACAATGGTACCGACAGGAAAGAGCCCGGTATGCGCTTTGAATGCCGATTTGATCAGTTCACGAGGCTCTTCGTCGTTTTGCTTATGTATGGATACGAATACATGCAGCATACAGCCCAGGCGTGGGTCACAGGACACGTTAATTTCTTTGATATTCGGAAACTGCCGCTTCATTTCTTTTGCCAGCACAGACTGCATGCCATAGGTCGAGATAGCGCCAATCGTGTTGTGTTCTGGGTGGCGGCCCGCCATGATCGTGTAGAACATCGCGTCCCGGCGATGCGTGATCGCGGTAATCTTCGACAGTGGGGCGGTTTCCGGCCCGTATTGATCGGCAAACTCGCCGAGCGTGTTTTCAATCTTTTGTGAAAAGTCGACCCGACATTCGATGACGATTTCGGCATTGGCCGGCACGAGCAAGTCACTGGTCTCACATTTAACCATGTCTATTGGCCGTCCCTGTAAGGCGCCGGCAATATCGAGTTCAGACACCCCCGGGGGGTGTTTTCCGGATGCGCACATCAACAGCGCAGGGTCCGGGCCGATCACCATAGCGATCGGCATGCTTTTCCCTTCGCTCTCAGCGTGTGCGTAAATCTGGCGCAAATCGCTCATCGAACTCGCGTTGATGATCATGCTGTCCTTGCTGACGATCTGGCACCTATAAAAACCAACGTTCAGCTGGCCAGCCTCCTCGTTTCGACTGACGCCGACCGCGCCGGTGATAAATGGTCCGCTATCGAATTCAAAAAACGTCGGCACCGGTATCTTTGCCAGGTCGATCGCATCGCCGGTATTGATCACCTCCTTCACCGGGGCCTCGTCGACGATCCGATAGGCCAGCGGGGCCTCGATCGCAGTCTCCAGGAGTTCGGCAATTTCGCCGTGCGTCACCGCATTGGGCGAAGGGCGTTGCAATGCCAGCGCGAGGCGCCCGGAGCCATTCAGCAGTCCGCCAACGACAGGAATTTCCGAGCCTTTGACGTGCTCGAACAGGTAGGCCTTGCCGCTCTTTTCCAAACGTGAGATTACCGCTGGCATCTCATACTTGCGATCCACTTCCCGCTTGACTCTGACGAGGTCCCCCGACTCCTCGAGCAGTTCGATGAACGACCTGAAATCGTGCACGCTGATGGTCTCCTTAGCTGTATGCGGTGGCTGACGATAATCCGAATAATGCCATGGCCGGCACCATCGCAACCGATTCTACCCGTGGCGGACGGCACTAACAGCGGGCACCCGGCCATCGACCGAGTAGCGGTGCACCGCACGTCGCGGCAATCAACTTCGCAGGCGTCGCCGCAACAGCTCGTCTATCGACAGCTTTCCCGGACCGTGAAATACGGTAAATAAGAGCATCAAACCCCACAGGTAGTGGTCCTTCATGCCCCCGATACTGATATCGGGATAAGAAACCGCGGCAAACCAGTTAAGCACGAACAGAATCAACGCGGCAGGACGGGTGGCCAGGCCGATGACGAGCAGCACCGGCATAACCAGTTCGATACCGGTCGCAAGATATGCGGCAAACTCCGGCGGAAAGATTGGCACGTCATATTCCCATTTGAATAATTCCAGGGTCGAACTCCAACTCTGGATTTTGACGTTGCCGGATCTCCAGAACACCCAGGCCACATAGCAGCGGATGCCCAAATCGAGCAATGGGGCGACGAATTCCAGGCCCCGCACTGCGATCATGTACCAGGAGCGCAGCGTATTGATTACTGCAGATACCATGTCATCTCCTCAGTCTGTTGACTCGCCCAACTTAAATCCAGCAATCCATCCGTGTTCCACGCAATGTGGCAGCAGCGTGGCCATATCCGGAAAGCTTTGACTCAGTTTCCGCATGGGCATGTTTTGTGTCAGGGCCGACAATAACGACCACTCGCTGTCGTGGAGAGGGTCAATCCGCATATCGTAGCCGCGGCGCCAAATGATCAGCCGCGCGGCGCCTTCATCGAGGTTGACTTCCTCCGAGCCGCTCCAGTCCTCCTGATTGACCTGCCATATGCGCTGCACGGGGTACTGCGAAGCCAGCAGGCTGGCCGAGGCCGGCAGCGCGAACAGCAACCGGGCACGGTCACTTTCAGGAACCTCGCTCAACGCGTCGATATTCAGCGCGGTTTCGTCAGCTGCCGAGAACGCACGGTGCCAGGCCCATTCCAGGCGCGCAACGTCGGGCAGATAAGGGAGCCCGGCCGCGGGCTCGAAGCCCTCGATGAATTCCGCAAAACTGCTGCCGTAATCCGCCAGGTCCGGCGAAAGCGAGGGCGTGATACGCATGTAGCGACAAACCATCCCGTCGAAAAACTGTTGGCCAAGCAGGCGCATAGTCACGGGATAAAGCTGGCCCAGCGCTCGCTTGAATGTTCCGGTAACGGCCCGCCGGTAGATGCGCAAATGCTCCGGTGAAGACAGCCCACGCGTCGCGTTGACGGTTTTGCTGGCCACACGAACTGCCGTACCATCGGCATCGGCAGCCATAATGGCCTCGCGTAGGCGATGTTGTAACTGATTCAGGCGCTGCATGAAACTGCATCCAGTTGCGCCTGCGCCTTTTCTGCCTCCGCCACCAGTACCCCCAGGTCCGGGATATTTGTATCCCACTCGATCAATGTCGGGACCGGCCCAGTTCGCTGAATAGTGAGTTGGTACAGTTCCCATACCGGGGGATGGATACGATCGCCATGTGTGTCGAACAGGTAACTGTCGAGTTGTGCGAATCCGGCCAGGTGAATTTCCCTGACCCTGGCCAATGGCAAAGCATCCAGGTAACTGGTCGCTGCAAAGCCGTGGTTGCTTGCATTGACGTAGGCATTGTTGACGTCGAACAGAATATCGCAGTCGGACAACTCGGCAACTTCCCTGAAAAACTCCCATTCCGGCATTTCCGCATCCGTATAGCTCAGGTAGGTCGACGGATTTTCGATCAGGATTCGGCGCCCCAGGAAATCCTGCACCTGGTCAATGCGTGCGACAACATGATCCAGCGCCTCTTGGGTACATGGCAGGGGCAGCAAGTCGTGTACATATTCCCCACCGACGGAAATCCACGCCAGGTGATCGGAAACCCATTCGGGCTCGAAACGATCCGCCAGTGATTTGAGTCGGGCGAGGTACTCGAAATTCAGGGGGTCAGTCGAACCGAGCGACATCCCAACCCCGTGCAAAGTGATGGGATAAAGATTCCGAACCTTTTCCAGTTTGGCCAGCGCTGTTCCGCCCGCACCATAGTAATTCTCGGACAGGACCTCAAACCACGGCACCGACGGCTGTCGGTCAATGATTTCCTGTTGATGTTGCGAGCGCAGGCCGATGCCGGCGCCGCGAATTTGTACGTCGGCACGTTCAGACATATTGCTGTAACAGCCAGCTGTTCAACGGGCGCAGCTTCAGCAAACGGGAACGGCTCCAGGTTGCGGAGCCGCTCGCGTATTAATAAGTCAGCTTAGGATTTTGCCTCTGGTGCCGCTTCTTTCAATGTGGATCCGGCGATCTTGCCGCAGGTGCCGGTCGGCACATAAATCCACTCTGCAGCGGCATGATCCGCGGTTGCCTGGCCCGCGCA
>JAPUGB010000013.1 GCA_027293165.1 Gammaproteobacteria bacterium | reverse complement strand
TGGCTGTCTTGGTCTTTTTGGATTTCGTGGTCATCGTCGTGTATCAGTATCAAATTATCAGTTGAAGGCAAGTGCAGGGGCAGCCCCGTTTCATGGCAGGGCCGATCATCGTGCAAAATCAATGCAGAGAATATCCCAGTGGCTTACACGATAGACCCATCTATGGGGCTTCCAGTGGTAGATTTCAAGCTGGCGGGCCTCAGTACAAACCAGCCGGCTCAAGCCACCACCGCATGGCGTGGAGGGCGATAATTATTGGATTATTGGATTCAGCGTCCGGTCACTGCCAGGCGCGATGGTGCGGTCGGTCTCAAACAGTGATGGTGATTTGGCCTCCCCGGCCGATCCGCCTGAGACGAATCGCAATCCACGCAATATCGAGAAGATCGAGCGCTCGCCGCACCCGTTTGATCAGGCGCCAGAGCGGCGGCGGCGGTCCGAGCTGGCGGCCCGGCGGTCTGAGAGCGGCATGCGCCGATCCGGATATGCCACATACAGATTCGGTGGCTCACCCGACTCACCCGATGATTCAGAGAATTCCGCTTCAGGAATAAAACCCATCCGGGCCCTAACACTCTTTATTGCAAACTCGATCCACGCACGGCGCTTGATCGTGCCCTCATTCGTGATAATTGTTTCGCAATGTTTTGCATCTGACATAGTCTTGTGCCGGTTTTGCCTGCTTACTACTGAATGATGATCCAATATAGCGTTTCCCTGGACCAATAGCCGTGAAAAACGTCACAACCTGCGTCTATGAGAAATGCAAGGAGTATTCACTAAGAAGCAATAAAACTGAATCTACCAACAGGTCGACGAACAATTCAGTTGCCGACCGCGATCGCTTCCGTTGGCGGTAATGTCGCTGGTGTTAGGTAAACAACCGGGTCGGTGTTAGGACTGTTCTTCTTCGTCCCAGTTACGGCGAACTTTCTCTGCCCAACTTCGATAGCCTTTCCAGCTAAACAGCGCCGGATCAGGCAAGGTGCGTCGCTTCTCTGGCGCCTGCACTTTGGTGAGCCAATTTCGGTAAGCATCCCAGCTACCGACGTTCTTGCTGTTTCCGGTACCTATAGCGGCATTCCGGCGCTCTTTGAGCGCCGTATCGTAGCCCGATTGCCCATGGACACGCGAGAGCTTTTTTTCGTAACCGCCGGTCATCCGCTCGAGATGCCGGGGTATTTTTACATCGCTCATCTGGACAGTTCCCTTCCTCTAAGTTCAGGCGAAAGCTTACGCAGCTAAGCGCAATTTCGCTAGGAACTGCATCACAGGGAATTTGATTTAACAGCCTTATTATTCAACAGGTTACGACCATTTAACCTATTGTCTAACTGACAATCCGGTAGCACGGTTCGTATGGTTTTCCTGGCAAGCGCATGCGTTGTTGTTCTATGAAAGATGCAAGCAATGCATCCAACTGTTTCATAAGTTCCCGTTCACCATAAATTTCAAACGGGCCGTGTGCCTCAATGGCGCGCGCGCCCTCATCGCGTATGTTTCCCGCTACCAGGCCGGAGAACGCGCGTCGCAGGTTGATCGCCAGTGTATGGGCATCCTGATCACGATCTATCTTAAGAGCGGCCATGTTCTCATGGGTTACTTCGAATCGGCGCTGAAATTCCGGATCTATTGTCAAATGCCAGTTGAAGAAAAAGGCGTCTTGGTGCCGTCGGCGAAATTTACGCACCTCTTCGATGCCGCTTTTCACCATCGCCGCCACATCGCTTGGTTCGCCGAGTTTTATCTGGTATCGCTGTTGCGCTTCCTCGCCGAGCACAGTCGCAATGAAGTCATCTATCCGCTGAAAATAACCGGCACTTTCTGGCGGGCCTGTGAAAACCAATGGCACAGGAATTTCCCGATTTTCTGGATGCATCAGGATTCCGAGCAGGTAGAGAATCTCTTCCATCGTGCCGACACCACCGGGGAACACGACTATCGCGTGAGAGATTCGAACAAATGCTTCGAGGCGCTTTTCCATGTCCGGCATGATCACGAGTTGGTTGACGATCGGATTGGGAGGTTCAGCGGCAATAATGCCGGGCTCGGTCACCCCGATATATCGGCCGTTTGAGACACGCTGTTTGGCGTGACCAATTGCAGCACCCTTCATCGGCCCCTTCATCGAGCCCGGCCCACAACCGGTGCAAACATCGAACTCGCGCAGACCAAGCTGGTAGCCGACCTCTTTGCAGTACTCGTACTCCACCCTGCCGATTGAATGCCCGCCCCAGCACACCACCAGGTCCGGCTCTGCCCCGGAATACAGAACCCCGGCATTGCGCAATATCTCAAAGACTTGATTGGTCACCTCATGCCCGGAATCGGAGCCGCCTGCGAAGGTTTGGGGTTCAATAAATGCAATGTCTCGCAAAACAGCAAACAGCAACTCACGAGTTCCGCGAATCATTTTGCCGTCGACAAAAGCTTTTTCCGGAGGGTTTTTCAAAGACAGGGTTACGCCATAATCCTGCTGATTAATGCCGATATCGAAGTCCCGAAATTGTTCGAACACCTCGCGAGCGCTGTCCGTTGAGCTACCCGAGTTCAGCACCGCCAATGCGCACCTTCTTAGCAACTCATGCTTTCCACCAATCCCGGTTTCACGCAGTCGGTCGATCTCCTGGTGCGACAACACCTCAAGGCTGCCTTCCGGCATTACCTCAACCAACATGTTGGATACATCGTTCACCAGGCTATTTTGCACGATTTAATCAGCCGATTAGCGAGATCGGGTAATTTGCATGATCTCGCGCACTGCGCCGCGGGTTTGAATTCTGTGGAGGGCCCATCGATTGCTGGCCCAGAGCGGGGACTCTACTGTAAACAGGCCTACGGCACGATGTAGATAGGAGTTTTGGGGGTCGTCATCCGCCAGAGATCCATCATGTCTGCGTTTGATAGCGCTATGCAGCCATTGGTCCAGTCATAATTGCCATAGTAGGCCTTGGAATAGCGAGGCCTGTTTGGCTGACCGTGAATCATGATTTGACCGCCTGGCGCTACACCTAGCTCCGCGGCACGCTCCTGATCGAGCCTGTTCGGGTACGAAATCTGGATCGACAGAAAAAAATCGCTGTCTGCGTTTCGATCGGTCAACTCATAGCGTCCCTCCGGCGTCCTGAAATCTCCCTCCTGTATCTTGTCGCCATCGGGCAGCAGGCCAAGAGAGATTTTGAAGGACTTGAGGACCTGCCCCCCTGTGATGAGATAAATTTTCCGCTCGGCCTTTTTTACGATCACGGCGTCCGCGAAACTTATTTCTGTGGCCGGCAGATTCTGAGCGCACGCCGCAAACACGACAGCAACAGCAATATGAACGAATTTACCGGCGTTTCTAACGGAACCACCCCAGCCGGTCCTATAGCTGGTTTTTCTGGTCGGCGTATTTAATTTTGCTTTTGCCACTGATCGATCCTTCCCTGGCTTCAATACGATACTGATGTGTTACGAGGCCTCGGCAAGGGAACCGCGCGGAGATGAATCCATTTCGATTCGCTCAATTTGCGGAAATACCACCTGCATGCCGGGCTTCACGCGTCCTATATCGAGGTCCGGGTTGTACTGCCGAAGCAGCCAAACCGGAACTTTGTAGCGTTGTCGCGTCAGATACCAGACCGACTCCCCTCTCCGCAGGTTGTGGGCAGTTGTCTCGATAATACGGTAGCGAACAAAGAACGCTTCCTGAATTTCCCGATGATGAGCGATTCGGCGGGCCATGAAAGTTTCCTGGTTCACTTCGGAATAATCCAGTCGCAAGCGTCGGCCAATGACCAAAGGCTGTCTGAATGAGTAACCGTTCAAGTCCCGAAGCCGCTGCGTACGTACCCCCAACCAATCCGCGTAGTGCCCCAAAGTTTCTGCTGCCTGCACCTCGATAGTGCCGTCATCAGCTACAACATAGTCGCTGGGATCAGCCAGCAGAACCTCACCTATCGGTACTTCCTCTCCAATCGGTACAATTCCGACCGCAATCTCTTCGAGAATCGGTTCATTCAGAACGATGGCAGCGGTGACCATCGGTTGAGTCTCAACCTCAATAACGCCAATGACGAGCGGCTCAGCCACCTCGTCGTCTACGGCGTCACGAGTCGCGAGCGTCACCGGTTCAGGAGGCATGGACGCAACCATCGCCGACACTTCCTGTGCACGCAGTCGGAGCACCTGCCCCGCATAAATCCGATTCCGATTGCTCAGCGTATTCAGCGCAACGAGGTCTTTTTCGCTCATACCGGCACGCATGGCTATCTTGCTAATCGAGTCCCCGCTGCGCACAACGTAGGTTTCAACGCTGGCATCAAATATCTGCCCGGTATAAGGCAAGCGCAGTGTCTGGCCTGCTCTGATCCTGTGTCTGCTTCTAAGGTCATTGAGCGAGACCAACTCCTGAATGCTTGTGTCATATCGCGCAGCAATCACGGAGAGACTCTCGCCCCGCTGCACTTTGTGATAGAGGTCTGGCGTCTGCCTGGTAAAGCGCTTGTTGTCAGGTATCGCAGCAAATACCTGGTTTGCGCTGGTACCGACGGCGTAGTCCGGAAGTCTGAGTCGAAACCCCTTCGGAACATACTTTGTCCCGTCCCATACTGGGGGCATGAGCGCGGGATTGTATGATCGCAATTCTGACGCGCTCAGGCGAAATGCTATCTGCAGTGTGGCGGCCGCAATATAGTCGGAAGTTTTAACCAATATGTCGCTGCTTGGTTCGTTCAGGGACAGCGGACCGAAATAGTGCTCCGCATTCTGATCGATTTCGAGAGCCGCAAGAAAGGCAACGTAGAAATTCCGTGATGCAAATCCGAATGTGCGCCCCTCGTAGTTTCGAATAATTTCTTCAATGTCGTTGGTACCCAGCTTCCTCACGGCCCTGCGCATTCCAGCGACTCCGTGGTTGTAGGCAGTGATAGCCAGGGGCCAGGATTCAAGGATGGAGTAGTTATAGGCGAGCAGCTTGGCGGCTGCTGCGCTGGAGAGGAATGGATCACGACGCTCATCAACCACATGGTCGATTTGCATAAACCGCCGGCCCGTTGAGCGCGTAAATTGCCATAGCCCGGAAGCGCCGACGTGCGAGCGTGCTTCCGGATTGAATGAAGATTCCACGTGAGGCAAAGCAACCAACCCGGTAGGAACACCAGAGGCTTGCAAGCTCGCCACAATGTAGGGCTTCCAAGCTCCGGAACGCAGCATGCCATCGCGAAACCGATCGGCTAGCCCCTGCTGGAAACGGATTCGCCGCGCTGCCTGCTGCAACTCATCTCTGGAAACGTCCGCGGGCCATTTAGCCAACACACGTTGCTGCTCTCGATTGAGATTCGAGCGCGAACCCTCGGCAAGCTGGTTCAGAAGTTTCCGGTATTTTTCCCGAGCCTTGTCCGCGATGCGGCGGCGCCTGGCTGGACTGGTGCCAGGTGGTATTTGCGCGACCTCGTAAACGACTCTCAGATGACGACTGTCATGCACCAATGCCTCAGTCGAGGGAACCTCGGCAAAAATCCGCTTCCAGAACGCTATTTCTGTTTGCAGACCTGCGGGGCTGGGCAGCAGATCCGACGCAAGCACCGGGCTGGTCAGATAGACCACTGCGGCAGCAAGAATACTGACGGTTTTCAGAGCCATTTCAGTCGGATTCTCCGGTCCCTACTCCGTGTTTTCGGGCCCAGCCCGGGGCACTGTCCAGGGCTGGCAGATCAGTCCATCGATACTATTACGTCGGTATGCCGAGCATACTTCGGGAATTCAACCAGCGGGGGCGACGCATTTCACATAATGGAAACGCAATCACAACGTTTTTGTGCCGACACCCAGGGAAAGCCGGACCCCGGTCCGCCACCCCATCCGGTGCCGGTATAGTCTGCCCCGTCAATGTCTCTTATTTTGAGCAAATCTGCAAGAATATCTCTATTTTCTGTAGACTTACGATGGCTTTGTGTCACCCGAGGTATGTCGATTGTGGCATTTCGCGAGCACCGGCACCCTGCGCAGCAGCAGACACTTGGACGCCCCATCGGGGCTCAGATACGGGCTGATAGCCAGAGGACATTATGTTACAAAGCACGCGCCGATGCGGTTTTGCGCGGCGGCCATCACGCTCAGCAGGGCGCTTGATGGCAATCGCGGCCCGGGAGTCCAGCCGGTCGTCAAACGCTTCGAGCTGTACCCAGCGGACCGTAGGTCATGGATGAGGCTGTCACGCCGTTGTTGCGCTTCTGGCAGCCCCGATACTGGCCCATCTGGCTCGGCATTGGGATGTTGCGCCTGGTCGTCATGCTGCCGCGTCGCGCCCAGCTTTGGGTCGCTCGCCGCATCGGCGGTATTCTGCGGATGGTTTTGCCGAAGCGCCGCCATATTGCCCAGGCTAATCTTGCGCTTTGCTTCCCCGACCTCGACGCAGGCGAGCAGCGTAAGTTGCTGCGGCGGCATTTTGATGCACTGGGCATGTTCGTTGTTGAGCTGGCGCTGGCGTGGTGGGCAACCGACAGCGAACTGGACGGCTTAACTCAGATCAACGGGATCGAGCATTTGCGCGCTGCCCTCGATCAAGGCCGTGGCGTCCTTCTGCTTAGTGGTCATTTCACGTGCAACGAAATCACTGCCAGGCAGCTTTGCCTGATGGTGCCACCATTGGGAGCGATGTACAGGCCAAGCGGCAATCCGATGGTCGATCAACTGATCCGGCGCTGTCGCAGCCGGTCAGCCACCTATCTGATTGCAAAAGACAGGATTCGTGAGCTGGTGCGCGCCCTGCGCAGCAACATCATTGTCTGGTATACGCCGGATCAGGCCTACAGCGGCAAAAACAGCGTCATCGCGCCGTTTTTCGGCGAGGCGGCCATGACCAGCCCGGCTACGAGTCAGATCGCGCGCATCAGCGGAGCTGCAGTGGTTCCATGCATGCCCCGTCGTTTAGAAGATGGGTCGGGCTATATCGTGGATCTATTACCCGCTCTCGAGAATTTCCCCGGTGACGACCCGGCTGCAGATGCGGCTCGTATCAATCGGCTCCTGGAAGATCAAATTCGTAAGGCACCGGATCAATACTACTGGGTGCACCGCCGATTCAAAGGCCGACCGGCTGAGTACAGCGATCCTTACTCTGGTTGAGACGCTGTGGCGAAGCTCGGCTGATAACCGTCCAGGAAGGCCTGCCACTGATCAGCCCCAAAAATAACATTGCTGTTATTGCGAATCTTGCGCAGCGATCTCTGCAAGCGAAGCAGGTTGCGGTCACGCCATCGTCCATCGGATGGCATTATTCGACCACGATCGAAATCCAGAAGGTAGACGCGGCCTGCTGGATCAACCTGGATGTTGTGAGCACTAAGGTCCGCATGAAAAATTCGCGCTGCATGAAAACACGCAATGCACCTTCCAACCGCGCACCACAGCTCCTCGTCGATCCCGTCCCGCTGCAGCCAGCTGGAGAAAGGCGTGACTCCCGGCAGGCGTTGGGTAATCAGGTCCGCCGAATAGTAAATACCGAGTCTTAGGCAGCGAGCAGCGACGGGCACCGGCGCAGGTAACCCAAGCTTCTGCAGGTGGCTCAGGAGCATCCACTCCCGGAACGGACGAGTGGACTCCCAGCCGGTCCATAAAAATCGATCCCGCAGCATTTTCATCAGCTTGCCGCCCCGGTGATAGTGCCTCAGAGCCCATGCCTGTCCTTCGTACTGCACGAATAGCGTTGTACCTCTCCCGCCAGCAACACCGGGCACCGGAACAGCTGCGTCCCAGCTCAGCGGATCGAACAGCGCTGCGCTAATTTGGCTGACAAGAGAATCATCGTATACGATCACGCTCTTCCCCAGTTTCTCGATGCGTTCTGTCACTTACGTATGTCTCTCTCAATTCAGTCACCACCGGAATCCATCTGCGTTATCCGGCTGTCTGCTATAGGGGATTGCTGCCACACGCTACCCGTCATCAGAACCATTCAGGCAGCCTGGCCGGAAACCCGAATCACGTGGGTCATAGGTGAAACAGAATTCCAATTGATGAACGGTGTGGACGGCGTTGATTTTATCACCTTCGACAAACGTCGCGGAATTCACGGTTTGCGGGAAATCAGGGCACGACTGCGGGGGAAGGGATTCCCGTTATTACTCCACATGCATGCCTCCATGCGCGCCAATTTCGTCAGCCGCATGATTCCGGCAAACATTCGGATCGGTTTCGACCGGCGGCGGGCGAGAGACTTCCAATGGTTGTTTACGAATCAGCGCATACCCTGGCGCCCGGAACAACACGTAATGGACGGGCTATTCGGTTTCGTGGAATTTCTCGGCCTCAAGGAACGCGTGCTTCGATGGGATATCCCAATTTCAGAGCCCGACCGCCAATTTGCCAGTGATGCGGTAGGGGAATCAACGCTAGTCGTAGCAATCAGCCCCTGTACTAGCCAAAGGTTTCGAAATTACCGTAACTGGCGCGCCGAAAATTTTGCCGCCGTCGCCCAATATGCGCATGAGACCTATGGTGCCGAGATTATTCTTACCGGAGCTGCGACACAGATTGAACAGGAATATGGCGCCGCTATAACGGCCGAGGCCAGCGTGCCGGTAAAAAATCTGATCGGTAAAACCACTCTGAAACAGCTACTGGCCATTCTTGACCGAGCCGATTTGCTGATTTGTCCCGATTCCGGTCCCGCACACATGGCAACGACGGTGGGCACGCCCGTCATCGGCCTCTATGCAACCTCCAACCCGGGGCGCACCGGTCCCTATAACTCGCTGGATCTGGTCGTCAATCGTTACCCGGAGGCAGTAAACAAGGAATTTGGCAAACCCGTGAATTCGCTGCGCTGGGGACAGCGCGTACGCGACCCGGATGCCATGGATCTGATACGCGTAGGGAACGTCACGGCGCAGATTGACATAGTCCTCCGATCGGATAGGATTTCCAGCAACAATCGTTAAGAGGCTGTAGGCCAGACAGCGTTCTCAGCCAATACGAGGAAGAAGGCTCAGACCCCACCGGGCAACCCTGACCGAACCATGCTGGAAACTTTCAGTCAATCACGACTTCGCGCAGCCGGTGCACACGAAATATCGGATGCGCTGGAGAACGCCAAAATTGTGTATTTCCCCGAATGTCCCGTTGAACTGCCCGATTCGGCTGATCTGGATACACTCCGGGAACATCTGCCGGCGCAGGTAGAGCGAAAAAATGCCAGCTACTATCCGGAGAGCGATCAAGTCCGTGGGTTACGCAAAGGTGCGCCGCTCCAGAGCCTTTCACGTCGGGTGTTGAGCAAGCACAGTAGTGTGGTAAGTGACTTCCTCAATCAAGCAATACCGGATTTGTTCCACGAAGCCAGAATTGGCACGAGCAGCTTTCGGCCGCTCGAGGAGAAAGGGCGTAACCTGAAGCCTCACGCGAGCAACGAATTGATCCACGTCGATGCCGGTGCTTATGGGGCAACCAACGGGGACCGCATTCTCCGATTCTTCGTAAACGTCAATCCCACCGAGAACCGGGTCTGGGTAAGCAAAGGCAGTTTCTGGCGGCTCTTCGAAAAATATGGAGAGCAAGCTGGTCTGAAAGGTAAGGGACACGGTCCCGGCCACTTGGATAAAAGCGCGATGGGCCGATTGCGCACTTCAATTCTGCAGGGACTGAGTCGCATTGGCCTGCCGCAGGCGACAGTCATCGACAGCAGTCCCTACGACCGCGCGATGCGCAGGTTTCACAACTTCATGAAAGATACCCCCGCATTCCGGGATGACACGGTCGAGCGCGAAGAATTTAGCTTCCCTCCGTTTTCAGCGTGGATGGTATTGACCGACGCCGTCAGTCATGCGTGCCTGTCGGGAAGCCACGCGCTCACCTTGACCTGCCTAGTCCCGCTGCGAAATTGCCGACACCCGGAATTGGCGCCGTTTAATATTCTCCGTCAGGCGTCGTGAGTGCCGCATCGACTGCGGCCGTAACCGCAGCCGGGCTGATGTCCTTCATGCACCGAAAGTGCCCGAGCGGGCATACGCGCTCGAAGCAGGGACTGCAATCCAGTCCGAGGTATTGGATCGTCTTGTGCTCCGTCAGGGGCGGGGTGAATTCCGGGCTCGTGGATCCAAAGATTGCCACAACGTGATTCGCAGTGGCCGCAGCAACATGCATCAGACCGGAATCGTTGGTCACGGTCACCGCAGCCAAAGACAGTAGATCCACTGTATCTTCGAGGCGAGTAAGTCCACACAGATTGTGGATCCCGGATGCATTCTCTCCCTGTATCAATTCGCCGGCAGCCTGGTCCTGCTCTCCGCCGAGGACCCAAACCGGCCGCCCCTGAGCTCGCACGTGGCGTGCCAGTTCGGCGTAATGCTCCAGCGGCCAGCACTTGGACGGCCCGAAAGACGCGCCGGGCATAAGGGCCACCGGAGCAGGATCCGCTGTCAACTTAAGGCGCTGCAACAATCCGGCACGGTTTGTCTCGTCGACGCGCAGAGCGGGTAATGGTGGCGGGGGCAGCGACTCACCGGGCTCTACCCCGAGAGCAAGAAACCGTTTAACGGTTTGATCGAGGGACACTTTATCCAGGCGCCGGATATCGGTAAGCAGACCGTAGCGCCATTCGCCTTTGAATCCGGTTCTGACCGGTATGCTGGCGAGAAACGGTACCAGCGCGGACTTCAACGAGCGCGGCAAAACAATCGCTCGCTGGTACTGTTCATCGCGCAATCGGCGACCGAGCGCGAAGCGCTTGGCCAGCGCCAGTTCGCCATGGCCAATGGGCATCGTAATGGACCTGCGCACCTCCGGCATGCGGTCAAGTAACGGTTCTGACCAAGCCGGGGCAAGCACGTCGATTCCGATTTCCGGCTCGCGTTGCCTGAGCAGTTTGAAGAGCGACTGGGCCATGACCATATCGCCAATCCAGGACGGTCCGACCACCAGCAGTTTCTGCGCATTCAGCATTGATTCCAGCCGCAGCCGTGTTTCCCGGAACCCAGTTTCTCCAACATTGCCCCGGCCCGTCTAAACGAATCGCCTACACGATGGCGTGTCGCGACCCGCTCGCATGCGCATCGAGATACCGTCGAACGCCTTCTTCAATATTTACAAACTGGTTGCTATAGCCCAACTTTCTGAGCCCGTTGATGTCTGCGCATGTATAACTCTGGTAACTGCCAACGAGGCCTTCGGGAAAGGGGATATATTTAATCCCACCGCGCCCGTGCCAGGCTACTACCGCGTCGGCTACTGCATTGAACGTCGTGCTTTCCCCTGTACCCAGGTTGTAAATCCCCGAATGCGCCCCGTTTTTTAGAAACCACAGGTTCACATCCACTACATCGTCAACATAAATGAAATCGCGCACTTGCTCGCCGTCCGCATAACCATCGCTGCCCTCGAAAAGCCTGACGTCGTCACCGCTGAGTAGCTGCTGGTTGAAATGGTATATAACGCTGGACATACCGCGCTTGTGCTGCTCGTGCGGACCATACACGTTGAAATATCGCAGCCCGACGATCTGTGAACTAGCCGTGACCAGCTGTCGGCGTACATATTGATCAAACAAAAGCTTGGAGTAAGCGTAGAGGTTGATCGGATGCTCACACTCAGGGCTTACGCGAAACTCCCGTCCGCTACCATAGACCGACGCGGACGACGCATATATGAAAGGTATCTGATGAACGACGCAATATTGCGATAGAATTTTCGAATATTCGAAATTAAGCCGCATCATGTGGCGGCCATCCCATTCAGTCGTGTCGGTGCAGGCCCCCTGGTGAAAAACGGCATCGATCGAACCGTAAGCATCTTGCTCCGACTGAATGACAGTCAGAAAATCTTCGAGATCAACGTAATCCGCTATTTCACAATCCGCCAGATTTATGACTTTGTGTCCGTCGCTAAGATCATCGACAACAATGATGTCCTTCTCGCCAATCCGGTTTAGCCCCTTGACGAGGTTGCTGCCAATAAACCCAGCGCCGCCAGTGACAATGATCATCCGGAAAGGCCATCAATCAGGGTGTAACTGGCGCCGCAGTAGGGACATTTGGCATGGCCGCTATTCTCGATCGGCAAGTAAACCTTAGGGTGCGAGTTCCACAGATACATGCCTGGCATTGGACAGGAAAGAGGCACGTCCTCGCCCCGGACCTTGTATTGATTCTCGGCGTTTGGCTGAATCAGCTGCTCTGTGCGGTCGCCGGACCGTTTTCGCACCTCTGGACTCCTTTTGTTAGGGAAACGATTGGGGCCAGCATTATATCAATCGACCGGTCGAACGATGTTCCCATGACTGTAAGGGCAACACCGCTCCCAAAAAGCCGCTCCTGAGCAAGCGAGGGGCATTTGGCCAAAGCTGGGGCAAAAAAAAGCCCCACCAAAAGGCGGGGCTCGTAAGGGATTATCGGATGGCTTACATCATGCCGCCCATATCGGGCATCGGTGCAGAGGGTGTTTCATCCTTGGGAAGTTCCGAGACCATCGCCTCCGTTGTCAGCAACAAGCCGGCAACCGATGAGGCATTCTGCAGAGCAAAACGCGTGACCTTGGTCGGATCGATGATGCCCATTGCCACCATGTCACCGTATTCCGAAGTCGCGGCATTGAAGCCATAATCGCCTTCGCCCTCGCTGACCTGATTAAGGACCACGGACGCATCGCCTCCGGCATTGGCAACGATCTGACGCAGCGGCTCTTCCAGGGCGCGGCGCAGAATATTGATGCCAACATTCTGATCGTCATTGGCTCCTTTGAGCTTTGCCAATGCACTCTGGGCGCGAATAAAAGCAACCCCTCCACCAGCGACAACCCCCTCTTCGACCGCGGCGCGCGTTGCGTGCAGCGCATCCTCGACACGGGCCTTCTTTTCCTTCATCTCGATCTCGGTGGCTGCACCAACCTTGATTACTGCAACACCGCCAGACAGCTTTGCGACTCGCTCTTGGAGCTTTTCTTTATCGTAGTCAGACGTTGATTCCTCGATCTCGTTGTTGATCTGTTCCACGCGACCCTTAATGTCGTCGCTGCTGCCAGCGCCATCGATGAGGGTCGTGTTCTCCTTGGTGACCTGGATCTTCTTGGCCTCACCCAGATCCTCCAGGGTCGCCTTTTCCAGGCTCAACCCGACTTCTTCCGAGATCACCTGGCCTCCGGTCAGGACCGCAATATCCTGCAACATCGCCTTGCGACGATCACCGAAGCCCGGAGCCTTAACGGCTGCGACCTTGACGATTCCACGGATGGTGTTGACCACCAGCGTAGCGAGGGCTTCACCCTCGACGTCCTCTGCAATCAGGAGCAGTGGACGGCTGGATTTGGCTACACTTTCGAGCAACGGCAGGAGGTCCCGGATATTGGAAATCTTCTTGTCGTAAAGAAGTATATATGGATTTTCCAGTTCGGCGCTCTGGCTTTGCGGATCGCTGATGAAATATGGTGACAGGTAACCACGATCGAACTGCATACCTTCGACGATGTCGAGCTCGTTTTCCAAGCTCGAGCCTTCCTCGACGGTAATTACGCCTTCCTTGCCAACCTTGCCCATGGCCTCGGCAATGATCTTGCCAACCTCTTCGTCTGAATTGGCGGAGATCGTGCCAACCTGGGCGATCGCCGCGTCATCTTCACAAGGCTTGGACAGCTTTTCCAGCTCAGCAACGACCGCAATCGTCGCTTTGTCGACGCCACGCTTCAGGTCCATTGGGTTCATTCCTGCCGCAACTGACTTCAGTCCGACTCGCAGAATGGCCTGGGCCAATACCGTCGCCGTCGTCGTACCGTCACCAGCAACGTCCGATGTATTGGAGGCAACCTCCTTGAGCATCTGCGCGCCCATATTCTCGAAGTTATTGTCTAATTCAATTTCCTTCGCAACCGACACGCCGTCCTTCGTCACCGTGGGGGCGCCAAAACTCTTGTCGAGAATTACATTGCGACCCTTCGGACCAAGGGTAATCTTTACGGCATTCGCGAGTGTGTTAACCCCCGCGAACATCAGCTGGCGTGCGTCGTCGCTAAACTTGACTTCCTTAGCAGCCATTAGTCTTTTCCTCTTCTAAAAATAAAAAATTCCAGAACATGTCTGGATTGATATTGAAATACTCAGTGATCAGCTTTCGATTACCGCCATGACGTCGTCTTCTTTCATGACCAGCAATTCTTCATCGTCTACCTTGACTTCAGTTCCGCTGTACTTGCCGAACAGAACCTGGTCTCCGGCTTTAAGGTCTAGCGCGCGGATTTCTCCATTTTCCAGCACCTTGCCCTTACCCACGGCGATGATTTCGCCCTTGATGGGCTTTTCCGTGGCCGTGTCGGGAATTACGATGCCGCCCGGAGAAGTACGCTCTTCCTCCATGCGCCGGACAATGACGCGATCGTGAAGTGGGCGAATTTTCATTGTATGAACCTCCTGGATTGACGGGGTAGGGTTTAAAATCAACCACTTACCCGAAGTTTGTATTAGCACTCGCCTAACTCGAGTGCTAATAATAGCGGCGTATTTCGAGATTTCAAGGGGCGCGAAGCAATTCCACGACAATGGAATCGGCACCGGGGTATTCTTGGGCCCGTTTTGGCCTATGGCGCTGGTATGACAACTTCAGCCTTGATAGTGCTGTGTACCTGCCCTGACAGCTCGGCGGCTGACGCCATCGCCACCGCTTTGCTCGAAGCGAGGCTGGCCGCCTGCGTCAACCGCATCGAGGGGGTGGAGTCCCTGTACCGCTGGGAGGGCAGCATTCAGAAGGATCAAGAGGTACTGCTGCTCATCAAGACCACGGCCGTTGCGTTTGGCGAGGTTGAGAGCACGATATCGGATCTTCACCCCTATGAACTTCCGGAAATCATCGGTGTCCCTGTTACCCAGGGTTCGGCTCCATATCTGGACTGGTTAACTAAATCGGTAGGCTAATGTTCCAGCATTACTTCGATGCATTGCGGCATGTCATGGCCGCCGGATTGCTGTTGATCGCGGTCGCGTCGAACGCATTCGCGCAGGACGTTTTGCGGCCTGAAGAGGCTTTTCGCTACCGGACGGAAATCCGGGGCGACGAGGTGCTGGTCCGCTGGATCATTGAACCGGAGCATTATCTGTATCGGGACCGCATGGGTGTCAGCGGCCTGACGCCGGGCATCGATCTCGGGGAAGCCGTGTTTCCGCAGGGTGAACCCCACGCGGACGAGTTCTTTGGGGAAATGGAAATCTACCGACACGAAGCGGTGGTCAGGATTCCATTCAAGCGCAGCGCGGGGGCACCGAACGAGCTGGAACTCGAGCTGCGGCTGCAAGGCTGCGCGGATTTCGGTTTGTGCTACCCGCCACAGAAATGGACCACGACGCTTCGCCTGGCCTCATCGGAACCCTCGCGCGCCACGATGCAAGATACCGGTGGCTTGCGCGAATTGCTGAATGCGCCATATCGGACAGATGACCAACTGCTGCCGCCTGAGCAGGCTTTCCGGCCGTTCATCGGTGTAAGCGATCCGTTTAACTTAAGGGTCAACTGGGTCATCGCCGAGGGCTACTATCTCTACCGGGACAGCATTTCGGTCTCCACCGATGCTGATGGTGTGCAGACCGGCGCGTTGCTGCTGCCGTCCGGTACGCCTGAATCGGACGAATACTTCGGCGATACCGAAGTTTTTTATCGTGAGGCGGTCGCAACGGTACCGCTGTCGCGGGCTACGCCGGAACCCAGAGCAATTGACGTTCAGATCGGATACCGGGGCTGCAAGAAGGACAGCATTTGCTATCCGCAGCAGCTCAGACTGATGTCCGTGGAGCTGCCAAGAGCAACCGCAGCCGATCGGCCTCGCTCGATGGCGCCATCGGAATCCGAGCAAGACCGTCTGTTCGCCATGATAGCCCGTGGCAACCTGTTTACCGTGTTGGCCGCATTCATGGGCTTCGGCCTGTTATTGGCGTTCACGCCCTGCGTGTTACCCATGGTTCCCATCTTATCGGGCATCATCGCCGGTCAGGGCGCGGAGGTCACGACGCGCCGAGCGTTCTTCCTGTCTTTGGCCTACGTGCTCGGCATGTCCGTCACCTATTCAATTGCCGGCGCTGTATTCGCGTTGGCCGGACAGCAAGTCCAAGCCGTATTTCAGGACCCCTGGATAATTGTCAGCGTTGCAGCATTGTTCGTCGTGCTCGCACTGGCAATGTTTGGGCTGTACGAACTGCAGATGCCCGCTGCCTGGCAGACACGTCTTGCGGCTATCAGTGGTGAGCAAAAGGCCGGTACTTATGCCGGCACGATATTCATGGGCGCGCTATCCGCGCTTGTCGTCACCGCCTGTGTTGCGCCTCCACTGGTGGCGGCGCTGGCAGTGGTCGCGGAAACCGGCGACACGTTGAGGGGCGGGCTGGCTCTGTTTGCACTCAGCCTGGGAATGGGCTTGCCACTGATCATCATTGGCACCTCGGCGGGCAAACTCTTACCGAAGGCGGGGCCCTGGATGGACGCGATCAAGGCCGCATTCGGGTTTCTACTGCTCGGTCTGGCTGTGTGGATGTTGGACCGGATTCTGCCAGGCGAGATTACGATGGGCCTTTGGGCGCTACTGGTTTTTGTAGCTGGAGTTTTCCTCGGGGCTTTTCAGCCCCTGACGGAACATTCCGGTCCATCGCGCAAGCTTGGCAAGGGATTCGGTTTGCTGGCCGTTCTTTACGGAGCGACTCTGCTAATTGGCGCGTTGACTGGTGCGCAGAATCCTTTGCAGCCGCTGCAGAGAATCGGCGCTACGTCGGTACCTGCTGCCGAACTGGAATTCAAACGCATAAAGTCGGTTGCGGACCTGGACAGCGAGCTTCAGCTGGCAGCGGCATCAGAGCGAACGGTTATGCTGGATTTCTATGCTGACTGGTGTGTGTCCTGCAAGGAAATGGAGCACTTCACCTTTACTGATCTTGCGGTGCAGGCGGCGTTATCTGCGACCGTGCTGCTGCAAGCTGACGTGACCGCCAACGATGAGGTTGATCAGGCTCTGATGCGACGTTTCGGAATATTTGGCCCACCCACGATTGTTTTCTTCGACCGGCAAGGTAGCGAAGTTCGAGCCGGGCGGGTCATCGGCTACGTGCCGCCCGATGACTTCCTGGTACATTTGCAAACTGTGATGAATTAGCGCAGCAATGCGGCGTAAAATCCAAATCGTCCGTTGGACACTAATTGTGGCCGCCTGCCTGACCGCCGGCCTGTACTTCGGCCGGAACCTGAGTCTCTCCATCGACGATAGCGGCAGACTAATCCCGCAGCCCGATCTGACAAACGCCGCGACCGTGTTGCCGGATTTCGTACTTTCAGACCTGAATGGTGTCCCTCGCCCGATTTCGGACTGGTCGGGCCAACCTATCTTGATTAATTTCTGGGCAACCTGGTGCGCGCCCTGCCGACGCGAGATGCCACTGCTGCAAAAATTGCATGAAGAATTTGGCAACGACGGCCTCCAGGTTATCGGCATAGCGATAGACCGTGCACCCGATGTCAGTGCCTTCACGATAGAGACCGGCATCACCTACCCGATCCTCGTGGGACAGGAGGATGCCATCGAAGTCACGGACGGGTTCGGTCTGGATTTTCTCGGCCTCCCATTTACCGTACTGGTGGACCAAGACGGGCAAATCCTGAAAATCCAGCTGGGAGAACTGCATGCGGATGACCTGAAGCTGATTGTTGCCGTGACGGCCGAGCTCCGGGCCGGTGAGATTGGCGTGAACGCCGCGCGTCAACGACTGCAGGCGCTCTAGGGGGCAGGGAACCGGGCCGGATGGCTTCGGCCGAAATGGGGCATATGCCTTTATTTTGCGCCTATATTCGTTTAACGTGCCGCTATCGTCGGCAAAAATGGCGATATGATGGCAACAATACTTCTTCTGAACGGCCCGAACCTCAATCTTCTAGGCACCCGGGAACCGGAGGTCTACGGTTCCACAACCCTGGCGGATATCGAGAAATCCGTGGCGGCAGCAGCGGGCAAGGTGGGCCACAGCTTAGAGGCCTTCCAGAGCAACGCTGAAGCCGAGCTGGTCGATCGAGTTCAGAACGCCGCCGGCCGCGTCGAATTTATCCTGCTAAACCCCGGAGCGTTTACCCACACCAGCGTTGCCTTGCGCGACGCGTTACTGGCGGTAGGTATTCCGTTCATCGAAATACATATCAGCAACATCTACGCCCGTGAAGATTTTCGCAAACAATCGTATTACTCAGACATCGCCGTGGGCACCATCGCTGGACTTGGACCACAGGGCTATGAGCTGGGGTTACACGCGGCTCACCAATACCTGCAAGATCAACCTGCCTAGCACCGAGCAAGAAACCGGCCATGGACATTCGCAAAGTAAAGAAACTGATTGAACTGCTGGAAGAGTCGGGAATCGCAGAGATTGAGATCACCGAAGGTGAGGAAGCGGTCCGCATAAGCCGGTTTCCAACTTCGGCGCCAGCAGCGGCGGCGCCCGCCGCAGCGCCAGCTCATCCCGCGCCCGCTGCTCCGCCCGTCGCATTGGAAGCGCCAAAGCAACCCACTGCGGATGTCCCGGTAGGCAGCCCTGGCGAGTCCGACGAACAAGGCCATCGGGTCCTAGCGCCAATGGTCGGTACTTTTTACCGGGCCTCGGGCCCCACGGCTGATCCCTTCGTCGGTGTCGGAGATCAAATTGATGCAGGTGACACTCTCTGCATCATCGAAGCGATGAAAATGATGAATCAAATAGAAGCCGACGTCGCGGGTCGCGTTATATCGATCGAAGCGGAAAACGGCGATCCGGTCGAATACGGCCAACTGCTGTTTATTATCGGTTGACCGGCTGGCTTTGCGCCCCGGGCATCAACACGGTGTTCTTCGCCGAATGACGCGGTAACTCAATCATGTTGGATAAAGTTGTCATTGCCAACCGCGCCGAAATCGCCCTTCGTATCGAGCGGGCATGCCGGGAGCTGGGAATAAAAACCGTTGCGGTCCATTCAACGGCGGACGCCAATCAAAAGCATGTGCTGTTGGCCGACGAAACAGTTTGCATTGGACCAGCGCCGTCAGCGGACAGCTACCTTAATATGCCGGCGATAATCAGCGCAGCCGAGGTAACCGACGCTGTAGCAATTCATCCGGGTTATGGATTTTTGTCCGAGAACGCGGATTTCGCCGAGCGAGTTGCATCCAGTGGATTCACCTTCATTGGACCTCCACCTGAAGTTATCCGTTTACTCGGGGACAAGGTTTCCGCAATTAAAGTAATGAAGGAAGCAGGCGTCCCGACCGTGCCCGGTTCTGATGGCCCTTTAGCAGAGGATCCCGACGAAAATATCCGAATCGCTCGCGATATCGATTATCCGGTCATCATCAAGGCCGCCGGGGGAGGCGGTGGTCGGGGTATGCGCGTGGTGCATACCGAAGCGTCGCTGCTTAATGCGATTTCAGTCACTCAAGCGGAAGCGCAGGCTGCCTTTGGCAACGACACCGTTTACATGGAGAAATTTCTCGAGCGGCCGCGGCACATCGAATTCCAGGTTCTTGCGGATACGTTCGGTAACGCGGTTCATCTTTATGACCGCGATTGCTCGATGCAACGTCGACATCAGAAAATCATCGAGGAAGCCCCGGCGCCTGGGATTACGACCGAACAACGGACAGAAATGGGCGAGCGCTGTGCTGAAACGTGTCGAAAAGTCGGTTACACGAGCGCAGGAACTTTTGAGTTTCTATACCAGGATGGTCAGTTTTATTTCATAGAAGTAAATACCCGCCTGCAAGTAGAGCACACCGTTACTGAGATGATCACCGGCGTCGATCTGGTTATTGAACAATTGCGAATTGCTGCGGGTGAAAAGCTTAGCTTTTCGCAAGAAGACTTATCACTGCGGGGTCACGCCATCGAGTGCCGAATCAACGCCGAAAACCCGAAGAATTTCACCCCATCTCCCGGACAAATCGAGTTGTGGCACCCGCCCGGCGGACCGGGAATCCGGGTTGATAGCCATCTATACAGCGGTTATACCGTGCCGCCTTTCTATGACTCTATGATCGCCAAGGTCATTGCTTGTGGCAATAATCGCAAATCAGCGGTGGCGAGAATGCGGACTGCATTGAACGAGATGGTCATTGACGGCATTGAGACCAATATTGTTTTGCACCAGGAAATCTTCCAGCATGCGGCATTCAAGGCGGGTGGAACCGATATTCACTATCTTGAGAAGCGACTGGGTTTGTGAGTGTCCAACGAAACTGTCGTTGACAGGCAGCGCACATGCCCTGGCTACAACTTGCAATAAACCTGGGCCGACTCGAGCCCGAATCCCTGCAGGACGTGCTTGAGTCGATTGGCGCTGTCGCGATCTCTTTCAGTAATGCCGGATCCGATCCCGTACTCGAGCCAGCGGCGGATCTACACCGCTTTGGGCAAGGACACGCGTGTCGGCGCTTCTGCCAATTTCCTTTCGCAGTGACGCGGTGGCCGATGAGATTCAAACGCGACTGACCGGAGCCGATTTGAACTCACTGGAATTCTCGGTCATCCCAGACCACGACTGGCAGCAGGAGTGGAAACGGCACGCACATCCCATGAGCTTTGGGAAACGCCTGCGGATCTGGCCGTCAGCACCGAAAAAGCAGGAGACAGGTTAGTCCGAGGTCATTCTCGAGCCGGGTCTGGCGTTTAGTACCGGTGCACATGCTACCACTGCGATGTGTCTTGAGTGGCTTGCCTGTACGCCGCTGGAAGGAAAAACGGTGCTGGATTTTGGCTGTGGTTCCGGCGTGCTGGCAATTGCCGCACTGGCCCTCGGCGCGCGCAATGCGGTCGCCGTTGATCGGGATGATCAGGCCCTGCAAGCTACCCAGGCTAACGCCAGCCGACACGCCTGTGGCGACCGGCTGGGAGTGCTGACGGTTTCGGACCTGCCGGTGAACGCGCAGTATGATGTGCTTGTGGCCAATATATTGAGCGGGACGCTGATTGATCTTGCTCCGACGCTGAGCAAAATCATGGCGCCAGGTGCCAACGTAATTTTGAGCGGAATTCTCGACCACCAGTCTGAAGAAATCAGGCTTGCATACGCCAACTGGATCGAGCTGTCTGTGAAAAATGAGCAGGATGGTTGGATCTTGCTTGCCGGCGCGCGCGCGCACTAGTTCATCCGATGCTGACCCGATGCCCTGAATGCAGCACGTCATTTCGCGTGACAGCGAAGCAGCTGCGGCTGGCGCAGGGCTCCGTGCGTTGCGGAAAATGCGAGGCCGTTTTCGACGCGCTGACGACACTCAGCGAAGAGCAGCCCGATAATGCGGCGGACCAAATACAAGGCGGGCGGAGCACCGTCGAATCCAGCGCGGACAGCCCGCCGCGCGCGACTGATGCAGATTCCGGGGACCCGTCAACGATCGGGTCTGTCGACTACGATCAGCTGAGCGGTCAACTGTCCGGGTACTTTGGCGAAACCAACGACCCAGAGGAAGCAGATGGGCCTGGCCCGGCAGCGGCAGAAGAGACGGTACCATCCGCTCCGAATTTCCAGTCCGGTTCGGAAGCCTCTGGATCCGAACAGCGCACAAGTGTCAGCGCCGAAAGCGGAACCGGGGACGAGACGGAGGACGATACAGGCACCACGGGTGAGGACGAATGGCTCAGAAACATTCTCGATGAGGCCGATGACGACGGGCCTGTGTTTGTCGTTGAAGGGGAAACCTCCACCACGAGTCCACCGGATAACGGTTACGAGATCGGGGCGGAAGCAGCTGATAACACCGGGACCCGCCCGGGCAGTGCGGCGGATCCTGATGATTTCGCCGAATACAGTCAGGATTCACGACCGCGAACCGATACCGTCGAAGACGGGGAGACCACCGACCCAGGAATACCCGGCTGGCGGGACCTGTCCCCGACCGCGGATACCGGGGACAAGCTTCGCAACGGAGCGATCGCCAACAATCGATGGTGGACGATCGGCAGCGTCACATTATTGATTACCCTGCTTCTGCAGTTGGTGCACGACAACCGGGACGCGCTGGCCACCCACGCCCGGTACGGGCAAGCTATCCGGGCCATCTACTCTAGGCTTAGCTGGTCTTTATATCCGGAGTGGGATCTGCACGCCTACGAGATCCGTGGCTCGGAAGCCGTATCTGGAGAATCGAGGCCTGGGGTTCTCGATATCCGGGCGCAGATGATGATCAAGGGTACGGAAGCAGTCGGCGAACCCCTCTTGCGCATCGTGCTGCGCGACCGGTGGTCAAACCTGGTTGCCCGCGGCGTTTTCAGTGCATTCGAGTACCGGAACGACCGGTCATCGGCCGGTACGATGCTTCGCCCCGGAAATCTGCTGCCAATCAGCGTCACTGTTGAAGACCCTGGCGACGCAGCCCAGGGTTACGAACTCGATCTTTGCGTCATGACCCGCTATGCGGGTTTGAAATGCGACCGGAAAGCGGCACGATGACTACAGCGAAACTGCAGATCGGACCGTACCCTGTGAATGGTCAGGCTGTTCTGGCGCCGATGGCTGGACTGACAGACCAACCGTTCCGCTCAATTTGCCGACGCTTCGGGGCAGCCTTCGCCGTAACTGAGATGACCACTTCAGATACGAGATTGTGGCAAACCGAGAAGAGCCGTCAGCGATTAATGCTGACTTCCGAAAACGGGTTGAAGATCGTCCAGATCGCCGGTGCCGACGCCCATAAAATGCAAGCCGCAGCGCGGGCCGCGGTTCAACTCGGCGCCGAGGTCATCGATATCAATATGGGATGTCCGGCAAAAAAAGTGTGCCGGAAACTGGCCGGATCAGCTTTATTGAAGGATGACGGCCTTGTACGACGGATACTGGAAGCGGTTGCCAATGCCGTTGCAGTACCGGTAACCCTCAAGATGCGGACCGGCTGGGACCCGGAACATCGCAACGGCGTGAGAATTGCGAAACTTGCTGAATCGGTTGGAATTAAATCCATCGCCGTGCACGGGCGAACGCGAGCATGCATGTTTCGCGGCAAAGCAGAGTACGAAACGATTCGGGCAATCAAATCCGTTGTTTCGATTCCAGTTTTTGCCAATGGCGACATTGGCGAACCATCTGAAGCAGCGAGAATTCTGGATCAAACCGGAGCTGACGGTGTCATGATTGGTCGCGCAGCACTGGGACAGCCCTGGATTTTTCAGCAAATATCCAGCTTCCTGGAAACAAAAGTTTTGCCGAAACCACTCTCAATAGCAATCCGGCGTGATATCATTCTCGAACACCTCGACGCCCTGTACCAACTTTACGGAAAAGACCGGGGCGTCCGAGTAGCGAGAAAGCATCTGTCATGGTATTGCCGGTATTTGGAAAGGGCCGGCGAGTTTCGCGATTTTTTTGTGCGCGTCGAAACAGTCAGTGAGCAGAAGCGTCTAACCAGGGAATTTTTCGATCGCTACGACGAACAAGGACGGGTGGCTAAGCAAAAGCGTTCACGTGAGGGAGTGCCCGACCAGTGCCAAGAACGAGAACCAAGAAAGCTTCGACAAGAAAATCCGACGGATCCGGAACGAACAACAAGGATCATCCGGTACAAGTCAGGAACCGACCACTTAGAAGCCTCACTGAGGAAGCGTTAAAGTCATATCTGAAGGACTTGAATGGCCACAAACCGGCCGAACTCTACGGCCTGGTGATGGGTGAGATCGAGCCACCGCTGTTCGCAACGGTGATGGATTATACTCGGGGCAATCAAACGCTTGCGGCGAATATTCTCGGTATCAACCGGGCGACCCTGCGCAAAAAGCTGAAGATCTACCACCTGCTGGACTAAGGCATTCGCGCCTCATCCGAACTCGCTATCATGTTGACAAGCTCGGCAGGCTGGCCAGGCCATGAGTCACCGTTTTCGAACTCTGATCAGCGTCTCCGATAAAACGGAGATTGTTGAATTTGCCCGGGCATTGATCCGTATGGGTGCCGATATTATTTCGACGGGTGGAACCGCTTCGCATTTGCGATCAGCCGACATCACGGTCCAAGAAGTTTCTGAGGTCACCGGCTTTCCGGAAATTCTGGGTGGACGCGTTAAAACGCTCCATCCTGCAATTCATGGCGGGCTACTGGGCCGCCTCGAAGTCGACACTGATTCCATGGAAGAGCACTCAATCAAGCCAATTGATTTGCTAGTCGTAAATCTATATCCGTTTGAGACAACGGTTGCGCAATCGGAATGCACGTTCGCTGATGCAATAGAGAAAATCGACGTTGGGGGACCGGCGATGATTCGCGCGGCGGCTAAAAACCATGAACGCGTCGCTGTTGTAGTGGACCCACAGGATTACGACAGCGTTATCAGCGAACTGAAACGTGAGGGCGGTGAGCTGACACCAGCTACCCGTCTTAATCTCGCCAAGAAAGCGTTTGCGCACACCGCCTGTTATGACGCGGCGATCTGGGCTTATTTGCGTTCCAACGACAATGATACGACGCTGCCGGAAGAATATCCTGTGGGCCTGCGCCACCATGCGGATTTGCGCTACGGGGAGAACCCACATCAACAGGCCGGCGTCTATACCACACTGCCGGGTGGCACAGGAGCTGTTATCGGGGCTCGACAGCTCCAGGGGAAACCATTGTCGTTCAATAACATTGCTGACGCGGATGCGGCAACGGAGTGTGCGTTAACGCTTGATCGAACGGCCTGTGTCATCGTCAAGCATGCCAATCCCTGTGGGGTTGCCATCGCGGAAACGCCCCTGGAGGCCTATGGTAAAGCCTATGCCACCGATCCGAAGTCGGCATTCGGCGGCGTTATTGCATTCAACGGCACAGTCGACGGACCGACTGCTGCGTCGATGATTGATCGGCAGTTTATCGAGGTGATCATCGCTCCCAGCTTTGATGATTCAGCCGTCGAGGCACTCCGGGAGAAAACGAATATTCGCGTCCTGGAGAGCGGGAAGCTTCCAGAGACCCCCTGCGGAGGCCTGCAATTGCACCAGATTGCCGGTGGTATGTTGGTGCAGGACCGAGACATTGCTTCGGTAAGTCGTTCCGAACTCACTGTCGTCACCGAACGCGTGCCGACCGATCGAGAGGTAACCGATGCTCTACTCGCATGGAAAGTTGCCAAGTTCGTCAAGTCCAACGCGATTGTCTATTGCAGAGACGGCGCAACTTTGGGTATTGGAGCGGGCCAGACCAGCCGCGTCATGAGTGCCCAAATTGCCGCGCTGAAGGCTGCAGAAGGCGGCCTTGAGCTGCGGGGCGCGGCGATGGCATCCGACGCTTTCCTGCCTTTCCGCGACGGGATAGATGCCGGAGCCACGCATGGAGTAGGGGTCATTATCCAACCTGGCGGCTCGATTCGCGATGAGGAGGTCATTGCGGCGGCTAACGAGCACGGCATTGCAATGTTGTTCACTGGGATGCGCCATTTTCGCCATTAGCACTCGCAGTATATGAAGATTCTTGTAATTGGAGGTGGGGGTCGAGAACATGCGCTGGCCTGGTCGCTGGCCCAATCCCCCCAAGTGGATAAAGTGCTGGTCGCCCCTGGAAATGCTGGCACGGCAGACGAGCTCGGCGTGGAGAACGTCGAAATCGCTGCCACGGATATTGACGATCTGCTGGAATTCGCTGGTTCAACAGGGATTGACCTCACCGTCGTTGGGCCAGAGGCTCCCTTGGTAGATGGCATCGTCGATCGTTTTGTAGCGGCCGGTCTGCGCTGTTTCGGCCCCACCGCCTCGGCGGCACGGCTCGAGGGATCCAAAGCCTACAGCAAGGAGTTCATGGAACGCCACGGTATTCCGACTGCGGCGCACCAGAGTTTTACCGAAGTCGATAAGGCGCTGGACTACCTGCAGCGACGCGCCACACCAATTGTGATCAAGGCCGACGGGCTAGCGGCGGGCAAGGGAGTTGTCGTTGCCCGGAATTTCGATGAAGCCGAATCAGCAATTCGCCAAATGCTGCAGCAAGGCGCTTTCGGCGCTGCCGGAGAAAAAATCGTCATCGAAGACTTTTTGGAAGGCGAGGAGGCAAGCTTCATTGCAATGATTGATGGCCATAACGTGCTTCCGTTGGCAACCTCACAAGACCACAAAGCACGCGATGATGGCGATAGTGGGCCGAACACGGGAGGGATGGGCGCCTATTCACCCGCACCAGTCATCACCGAGGCTGTTGCCACACGAATCATGACCGACATCATGCGGCCGACGGTGGAAGGAATGCAAAAGGATGGCAATCCCTACCTCGGCTTCCTGTATGCCGGACTGGTCATTGCCCCGGACGGAACGGCGAAAGTTCTGGAATTCAACTGCAGGTTGGGCGACCCGGAGACACAACCGTTACTGTTCCGCTTGAAATCCGATCTGGTTGCGCTGATCGAGGCTGCGCTGGATAGGCGCCTGGGAAACATTCAGGCCGAATGGGACCCGCGAGTCGCGCTGGGTGTCGTGATGACGGCCGGCGGTTACCCAGGTGAGTACCGCCACGGGGATGTCGTCAGGGGAATCCCGGAACGCTTGCCCGAACACCAAAAAGTCTTTCATGCCGGGACAGCCCGGGACGGTAATACGATCGTAACCAGTGGCGGCCGGGTCCTGTGTACCGTAGCGCTTGGCAACACAGTTACCGAAGCTCAACGGGAAGCCTACCGATTGGCGGGCGAGATTGGATGGCGCGACCTCTATTACCGGAAGGATATCGGATACAGGGCAGTTGACCGTGAACGGGGGTAGCGCGATTTTTCGCCCAGCAGAAACGTTTTAGCGTTTCATTGCCTCGAAGAAAGCGGCGTTCGTTTTTGTGTCCTGCATCTTTCCTAGCAGGAATTCTAGCGCTGCTAACTCGTCCATCGGATGCAGGACTTTTCTTAGCACCCATATTTTCTGGAGTTCATCCGGCTCGGTAAGCAATTCCTCTTTACGAGTCCCGGAACGATTGATATTGATCGCAGGATAGACACGCTTTTCCGAGATCCGACGATCCAGGTGAATTTCAAGATTACCGGTCCCCTTGAATTCTTCGTAGATAACGTCATCCATCTTGGAACCTGTGTCAATCAAGGCAGTCGCAAGAATAGTCAGGCTTCCGCCTTCTTCAATATTGCGTGCAGCGCCGAAAAAGCGTTTCGGACGATGGAGCGCATTCGCATCAACGCCGCCAGTAAGAACCTTTCCGGACGACGGAACGACGGTGTTGTAGGCCCTGGCAAGCCGCGTAATCGAATCGAGCAGAATAATCACGTCGCGCTTATGCTCGACCAGCCGCTTGGCTTTCTCGATGACCATTTCGGCAACCTGAACATGGCGACTCGCCGGCTCATCGAATGTACTCGACACAACCTCGCCCCGTACCGATCGCGCCATCTCGGTAACTTCCTCTGGACGTTCATCGATCAATAGCACCATGAGCACGCATTCAGGGTGGTTGGCCGCTATAGACGAAGCAATATTCTGCAGCAACATGGTTTTGCCCGCCTTGGGCGGGGAGACAATCAATCCACGTTGCCCTTTGCCGACCGGCGCAATCATATCGATGATTCGTGCAGTCAGGTCCTCGGTACTCCCGGTCCCCTGTTCCAGCCCGAGTGGCTCAGTCGGAAATAACGGCGTGAGGTTCTCGAACAGGACCTTGCTGCGAGCGCTCTCCGGTTCGTCCAGATTGATCTCGCCCACCTTAAGTAGCGCAAAATATCTCTCACTATCCTTCGGTGGCCGTATCAATCCCCCGATACTATCGCCGGTGCGAAGATTGAAGCGCCGGATCTGGCTGGGCGAAACATAGATATCGTCCGGACCGGCGAGATATGAACTGTCGGCAGAACGAAGAAAGCCGAATCCGTCCTGAAGAATCTCAAGCACGCCGTCCCCGTAGATGTCTTGGCCATTTTGCGCATGGGCTTTGAGAACCGCGAAAATAATATCCTGTTTGCGCGATCGCGCCAGATTTTCAAGACCCATGGAATCAGCGAGAGCGACAAGATCCGCTGGAGGCTTGTTCTTGAGCTCAGTCAGATCAAGAAGCTTCTCGCCCTTCTCGAGGTCACCCTTGCGAATGATGTCATCGTCGGTAAAGGTAGCGGCTTCATCCGCGTCCTGCCTGCGGCGACGAGGCTTCTTTTTCGATGAAGGCTCGCCAGACTTACTACGGCCATTGGACTTGGTCCGCGAACGAGCAGAATTTCCAAGGTACCCTCTCACAGGTTTTCTTCCAGAAATTTCTCTAGCTGTTTCTTCGAAACAGCTCCGATCTTCTGCGCTTCGACCAAGCCATCCTTAAACAGGATTAGCGTCGGAATGCTTCGAATTCCATACTTCGGCGGTACTTTTGGGTTCCCGTCAACATCGATTTTGGCAATCGTCAGACGATCTTCAAACTGGGCCGAGACTTCTTCAAGTATGGGTGCAATCATCTTGCATGGACCACACCACTCTGCCCAAAAATCCACCAGTACAGGTTTATTTGCCTGGAGAACCTCCGAATCGAAAGTGTCGTCGCTAATATGCGTTATGCTCATCGGTACTACTGTGTCGTATTGCTATCGGAAATTACCAACGCCTGACCGCCGCGAAGTAGCGCAGCAGCACTCAAAAACCCGATTTGACGCTGTTCCTAGTGAAGCTGCGGCCCCAATAAGGCACAATCCAAGGGTACGTAAAAAAGCTTCCGTCAGACCAATTAAGGGCAGCGTGTTGGCAGTAATCTAGGGAGACGCGGTAAACCCCGCATAGATTTTGATGCAATTTGAACCGTTCCTGAGAAGATTTGCAAGTGTTTATTCCGCGTTTCCGGTCAGAAATCCCAAATAATGACTGGCTCCACAGAGACGCTTTTTGAAGCGCTTGACCTCCCCGAACAACTTCGGCAGGGCGTCCGCGCGGCCGGATTCACACACTGCACGCCAATTCAGGCCCAGACTCTGCCACTGGCTCTAGCCGGCAAAGATGTGGCTGGCCAGGCCCATACGGGTACGGGAAAAACGGCCGCCTTTTTGCTGGCGAGCTTCAATCACCTTCTAAACAATGGTTCGGTGACCGGCAAGCCTTCGCGAGGACCGCGTGCGATCATGCTGGCACCAACACGCGAATTGGCAGTTCAAATTTACGAGGACGCCAAGGTTCTTGGAAGTGGTACTGAATTTCGTTGCCAGGTCGTCTACGGAGGAGCCGAATACGAGGAGCAACGCCAAAGGCTATTAAGTGGGGTGGACGTTCTAATTGGCACGCCCGGACGATTTATCGACTACTTCAAGCAAGGGATATTCAGCTTAAACGATACACAGGTCTTGGTGCTGGACGAAGCTGACAGGATGTTTGACCTGGGTTTCATCCGTGACATTCGCTATGTCCTTCGGCGGCTGCCGCCGGCTACAAGTCGACTGAATATGCTGTTCTCAGCGACTCTCAGCCACAAGGTCATCGAACTTGCCTACGAACATATGAATGACCCCGAAGTGGTTCGCATCGAACCCGACAAAATGACCGTAGATCGAGTAACCCAGCTCGTCTATTTCCCCGGCAATGACGAGAAACTCCCATTGCTGATGAGCCTCCTCAGCAGTGCAGCTGCAACGCGAACCATGGTATTCGTGAATATGAAGCGCGACGCAGACCGCGTTGCGCAGGTACTTCAACACAACGGCATGGGTGCTAAAGCTATTTCGGGCGACGTTCCCCAAAAAAAGCGCATGTCGATGTTACGGCGCTTTCAGTCGGGAGAGCTCCCGGTGCTCGTAGCCACGGATGTCGCGTCCCGTGGCCTGCACGTACCTGACGTTAGCCATGTGGTCAATTACGACTTGCCCTTCGATCCGGAGGATTATGTCCATCGAATTGGTCGCACCGCTCGCGCCGGAGCCAGCGGTGATGCCATCAGCTTTGCCTGCGAAACCTATGCTGCTTCACTCCCGGACATCGAAACCTTCCTCGGCCATGCGATACCGGTCGGCACGATCGATCCGGGATTACTTGCGGACATCGAGATTCCTCCGCCGCCACGCCGGCGGCCAAATCCGCGCGGGCACTCACCACGGCCCGGAGGGCGGGGCAACAAAGGCAAGCGCTCCGGCGGGAAGCCCCCCGGCAGACGCTAAGCGGCGGAGGTGATGCATACAAAGCGAGCTGGAAAATTTGATCTCGCCGGCACTCAAAATCGCCAGGGATGCCGGTTCCCGCATCATGGCTATTTACGAGACCGATTTCGAGATTGAAACCAAGGCCGATAACTCTCCGTTGACCTCCGCGGATAAAGCGTCACACAGCACAATCGTGCGCGAACTCGAAAAACTGACGCCGGATGTTCCTATCCTGTCCGAGGAATCGTCTGAGATTCCCTATGCGGAACGCTCGAAATGGGACCAATATTGGCTCATTGACCCGCTCGACGGAACCCGGGAGTTTATCGCCCGGAACGGCGAATTCACCGTCAATATCGCCCTGATCAGTCATCACAAACCCGTTTTGGGCGTCGTGCATGTGCCAGCGCGGAATCAAGACTATTTTGGCTGCCAGGGAGCGGCGGCATTCAAACGCGACGGCGAAGAATTACCTCGACAAATCCATGTGACCCGCAAAGCGCATTCTCCCGTTCGGGTCGTGGGCAGCCGATCGCACCGGGCCCGCTCGCTGGACCGCTATCTCAAGAATCTTGGCGAACATGTGATGGTTGGGATGGGCAGTTCGTTGAAATTATGTCTAGTGGCCGCTGGAGAGGCAGACATCTACCCACGGCTTGGACCAACGTCAGAATGGGATATCGCGGCCGCGCACGCCGTTGTCGACAGCGCCGGAGGCCAGGTCACAGGATTGGACGGACAACCTATTCTATACAACACTAAGAGCGATATATTGAATCCGCATTTCATTGTTTTTGGTGACGTTTCCCGCGATTGGACCGAATACGCCTGATCCATACGGAACCCTGTTCCGGCCCGCCGGCTGAGGCAGACCTGCCGAAACGCGTCAGTCCTGCTAGAATCAGCGGAGCCAGCATTGCATCATTGGCTGCGCTATCGACTCTTTCATCGAGGATGATAGAAAACATAGAAATCATAGCTTTAGGTAGCCGTACCCGTCTGAAAGAGCTCCGGGTGGCACATCGGGATCTCGATGTGGCCATCACCGAACTGGCAAAAAATCCGCATGTCGACCAGCTGAGAATTCGCCGCTTGAAAAAGCAGAAGCTCAGGCTCAAAGACATGATTACCCGTTTGGAGAGCGCACTGATACCGGACCTGAACGCCTGATTCAGTCCGCAGACGCGGCGGCCAGCTAAGAGCTCAAGCCTCCTCGAGGCTTGTTTTAATTCCACCACGCAGGCCACGATCTCATGGCAGCCGGCAGACGCGGCTTGACGTTGCGGCGCCCGAACCCGCACCGGTATCAAGCTTCACAATGCCTTGATGTCGGAGGCGTTTACACCTCGGGTATCGTATCAAGTACCTGATTTGCAAAATATCTTTTTATGCCGCGTGAACCGCCGCACAGTTTGAACGCGCGATAGTGTCGCTCCGTTTAACAAGGTCGTGTTGAGATTGGAATTCGACGAAAACCGCGAGCGAGCCTTGCAGCAAAGATTCGTGACCGGGTGCACACTATCGGGGCGACCGTCAAAGTTCTGTTAAATCAAACCGTATTTCCAGGCAATCTGGCACGGAAGCTGCACGGTAACCAGGTGACACGACGGTTCCGCCCTTAGAGGACGAGTACAAACAGCTCATAAGAATAAAGTGCGGGGCCCGCCAGAGGCCCTCCGACAACGACACAGGGCTACTGACAACAATAAGATTTCCGTGCCCATCCACCCGCCCTTCGGGGCGGGTTTTTTTATTATTCAGAAATCGTCGCCATGTTGAACCATGCCAGGTCAACGTCCGCGGCCTTCTGACTCCTCCAGTGCCTGATCCAGACGCCCTTTGCGGTCCTGGTTCAGTTGTTCCACACCGGCAGCACGGTCCATGGTTCCAACCATCGGACCGAAGGTCGAAGTTCGGAGTGCTTCTGCGCGCTCGGCCTCCGACTTGTTTTCCGCATGATGACTTTTGCTGGGACCACAGCCAATCACGCCAACCAGCACGACGGCGGCGATGAATCCACTCACGTACCTGTTCATGTTCACTCCTCCTCAGCAAATCAACCGAGAACAACCCGTTGCCCGCAGGATTCCCCGGTCAGGCGCCGGACTCGCCGCCGGGATCTGAATCGCTCAGCATTCCAGGGCCCCAAACGAGCTCATCCAATGTGGGGCGCCACCCGAAACGGCTGAGGTCAACTCGCCCGCTTATTACCTCAATGCCTTCCTGCTGCAATTGCTCTTGCTGCCGCTGATAACCGCGACTGTCGGGTGGTAACGCGATTCTGCCCTGCGCATTCAACACACGATGCCATGGCAGTTTGAGTTCGGCCGGCGCTCGCCCTAGAGCCCGACCGACCATTCGGGCACCGCGTGGCATACCAGCCAATTGCGCGATCTGGCCATAACTTGCCACCTTTCCCGGCGGAATGATTGCGACCTGGTTCCAGATTCGACGATAGCGACCGTCAGTACTCATGCCGCAAGTGTAGCCACCCGTGACCGGCGCGCACACACCGGCGCGTCGCCGGGTGCGGGCGCCCGAAGGGCATCCTTGCTTAACTGCCCTTCGCCGTCCCTGGCTTCGGGCAGATCGGCGCCGACTTGCTCCGACATCCCTGTCTCGCCAGCCGGCGACGACGCTCGGATGCCCTCCGATCCGCCGCAGCGGACATGCCGGAGGGGCCGTGAGCGTCGTCGGGAACGAAGCCCGGCGCCGCCACTGCGGTGAAACCGTGTGATGGAGAGGAATCGAGCGCCGAACTTTAGTGGGGTTATTGCGTGGGGCCGTAGCCCCCCGGCGAGTGGACGCCGATTCGAGCGGCGCCAGGGATGGCGTAGCGAGATTAAGCAAGCGGCACCTCCGGGGTGTCGAGCTGCGGTTGAGCGAGGAACGGGTCTCGGCACTCGGGCGACAGGCTGGCCCCGCGCCTGGGTGGTAACTGACCGCGATCACTTCGTCTGACCGGCACGGGCCCCCATGATCGCGACGGCTAGTGCGATGAGGAAAGGCAATGCACGCTCGACAATATCCCCGGGGGTATCCGGCAACCAATGGAAAATCGCGGTAAGCCCGAAACCGAGCAGTTGACTGGCAATCGCGAATCTGCCCCTGACCCGGAATCCGCAGACTCGCAGGATCAGCAATGGAGCGAAAGCCGATCCGACGCCATGCCAGGCAAACAGCACCCGCTCGAAGATGGTTTGCGGGGCGAATATTGCGACCAGGCACGCAACCAGCGTAACCAGAGTTACGACAACTCTTGAGGTGGTCAATACTTGGCTGTGCCGCCGACTTTGCTCAAGGTTCCAGTCGCGCGAAATCGATGACGCTGCCACCAGCAACTGGCTGTCGGCGGTCGACATGATGGCGGACAAGACTCCTGCCGTCATCAGGCCCGCCAGAACCGGCGGCAGCATTTGCCGGCTCATTACGAATAGCACCTGTTCGGGGTTAGCGATTCCGGCAGTCAGTGAACGAGCACAAAATCCCAGGCTAAGCATCCCTGACAACACGATGATCATCCAGCCGATCGCGATATAGCGACCCTGGCGAAGGCTGTCCATGTCTCGCAGCGCCATAAATCGATTCATGACATGCGGCTGACCGGGATAGCCAGCTCCGATACTGAGCATACCGATGACGAAACCCGCAGCCATGATGCCTTCATTTGGGCCGAACAAGCTGCGTTCAGCAGCCGTCCCGCTGGACTGCAACTGCGTCCAGATTTCTCCATAACCGCCAACGGCTGCGACACAGGTCAGCGGGAGCAACACCGCAACAAATAACATCAGCAATGCTTGTACGGTATCCGTGAGGGACGCTGCCCAGAATCCGCCTAGCAGTGTGTACAACAAAACGATCGCGGCGCCGATGCCGATGCTGATAGCCGGCGCAAGACCAAAGGTACTGCTAAACGCCAGCGCCGCCCCCTGAAACTGAGCGGCGACGTAAAACACAAAGCAGACCAAAATGATGACCGAGGCGGTCCGGATAACAGGGTTCTTCCCAGCAACTTCGTAGTCCCCGAACAGGAACTCGGACAGCGTAACCGCGCCGGTTTGCTTCGCCAGCCGCCGCAACTTCGGCCCGACCCACAGCCAGGCGACAAGGTAACCAAGCAGTGCGGACGGCAGCAACCAGATAGCAGACAGACCCCAGGTATAAGCGGCGCCGCTAACCCCGAGCAGGAACCAGGCGGATGAAGAACTGGCGGAAGCGCTCAATGCAGCTATCCACGGCCCGAGCCGGCGAGCTGCGAGGAAAAAATCTTCCTGATTGCGCGTGCGTCGCGATGCCCAAAGGCCAATCGCGATCATTCCGACCACATAGCCGGCCAGCGTGACGGACAGCCACTGCGTTTCACTCATGATGTTTGTTTCGGTCAAATCCCCGCGTCATTCTCACCCGTCTGGCAGCATATGCAAAACCGATAGGGATACATTGCCTGGATTCACCCGCGGTGCTGGCGACTAAGAATTCGATCGTTGCCTCTGGCTGGGCTATTTCACGTCTGGTGAAACGTAGACCTCAGTATCTGGGTGGAATGCCACCCAGGCAAACCAGAACAAGGTAACGGATGGCCATTCCTTTCCAGATGCGTCAAACACGTCAGCCGATGCTGAGCCTTTATCGTATTCAACAGTCAGTCGGCGCCCGGCAAACGAGTCTTCAATACTCATTTTGGCGTCCGGCAGTTCATCCAGCGGGTATGCCTTGAACAGGCCGTCTAAGCCGATTCCTATAACCATGCTTTTTGGTGTAAAGCGCCGGTTTCTAGCCGCGACCGGGAACCAGAGCTTGTTTGAGCGGCGGTAATCAGCGTAAGGATCGCGGTCATAGTTGCGGACGTAGCCTGTTTCCGGCGAGAGAACCTTCGTGTCGGGATATCGCCGACGCCAAGTCTCCCAATTGGTATTGCTGATCGGAATGGCTTCGAGGCTCTCACCTCTAGCTGGGCCACTGATAGCCTGACCGAGGATTTGCGACCACAGCGACTCGGTTTTGCGGTCATACATCAGCACGTCGCTGTTATAAAGCAGACCAGAGACCCCAAAGCCACCGTGCTCGACATCAACCGCGAAAGCAATGCCGGACCCGCACAACGGGCAAAAGCTCACGAGCACTTCGGCACCGTTGAAATCATCATTGACGATTTCGTGGTAGTTCATGATCTTGAGTGGGTACGCCCTGGCTTCGCCGTTCCGGTGCACGCCCAGCACCCGGTCTTTGTCCGACAGGAAATTGGCGGACGACGCGTCGACGAACTTGGGCGCATACAGGGCAGGGATGCCGTCGCGGGCTACGCCCCCATTTTGGATCCGACCGACCGGGACCAGCGCATTCTCCAGGTTGAAACCGTTCATTTTCTCTGTAGCGGAGACTACTGGCGGCAAGCTCTGCAGCAGGCAGGCGATCATGAAAGCATAGGATAACCGTCGCATATATTCTAAATCCTTCAGGGCACAGGTACTTCTTTGACGCTGCGAATCGCAAAAGGTTTACCCGTACGAACGCGTGCTTGAATACAATCCCCCTACCCAATTCATGGCCTTGTAAATGAGAACTCCATATGGCCGGTAAGGGCTGGCAATTCTGGGTCGATCGCGGCGGCACGTTCACTGATGTCATTGGCCTTTCGCCGGCCGGTGCGACCTTGGTCCAAAAGCTGCTGTCCGTGGACGAGAGGCGCTATGCCGATGCTGCGGTAGAAGGGATCTGCAGAATTTTGGGCGAACTGAATTCTCCCCGACAGATCGACACCGTCAGAATCGGCACAACCGTGGCTACCAACGCTTTACTCGAGCGAGCAGGCTCGCCCACTGCGCTGATTACCACGCGCGGCTTTGCCGATGCATTGCGCATCGGCTATCAGAATCGCCCAGACATATTCGCTCTCGATATTCAACTGCCAGAGCAACTCTACTCGGCTGTCGCCGAAGCCGATGAACGCGTGGACGCGGACGGCAAAATCCTGACCGAACTTGACCGTGACGGTATCCGTGTCGCTATGCACGAACTACACCAGCAGGGGATCAAATCCATAGCAGTGTGCTTTCTGCATGCATACCGGTTCAACGAACATGAACGACAGGTTGGGCAAATCGCAGCGGATCTGGGGTTCGAGCAAATTTCAATGTCGCACGAGGTCAGCCCGCTGATGAAGCTGGTCAGCCGCGGCGACACAACAGTAGTCGACGCATACCTGTCTCCCATACTGCAACAGTACGTCGAGCTATTTCAGCGCGAGCTCGGTAAGGCGAATGTCGCCTGCAACCAGATTCTTTTCATGCAGAGTAATGGGGGGCTGGTCGAGGCGCGGCGCTTTCGTGGCAAAGACAGTGTCTTGTCCGGACCCGCTGGTGGCGTCGTCGGCATGGTGACTCAGGGGCAGCGTGCGGGCCTGCGTCAGTTAATTGGTTTCGACATGGGTGGCACATCAACGGACGTCTCCCTGTTTTCTGAGACCTATGAGTTCGTTAATCACACCGAAATCGGCGGGGTGAGGCTCCGCTCACCGATGCTACGTGTACACACCATTGCGGCAGGTGGGAGTTCGATTCTTGGTTTCAAAGCCGGGCGCTATCAGGTTGGTCCGAAGTCAGCGGCGGCGGATCCCGGGCCTGCCAGTTATCGTCGCGGAGGTCCGCTAACCCTGACCGATGCGAATGTTCTGCTGGGCCGGATCCTGCCGGATTACTTCCCCAAGGTGTTTGGCCCGGTTGGCGATCAGACGCTCGACAGCGGAAGGGTCGCTGACCTGTTTGACGGGCTAGCCGATGAAATTGGGCGCCAAACAGATAAGAACGTGTCGGCAGCGCGCGTTGCCGAAGGCTTTATCCGGGTTGCCGTCGAAAACATGGCGAACGCGATCAAGAAAATATCAGTACAGCGTGGTCACAACCCGGGTGAATTTACCCTCTGCTGCTTCGGCGGCGCAGGCGGTCAACATGCCTGTCAGGTCGCTGATCGATTGGGCATAAAAAGCATAATGATCGATCCGCTCGCGGGAGTGTTATCAGCATACGGAATTGGTGTTGCTCCAATCCGCGCCTATCGCCAACAGGCAGTCGAGAAGCGCCTGAGCCCGTCTACCACCGAGGAGCTGCAGCCGGCAGTCAACGTACTTGAAACGGCATGCTTTGACGAGGTCGAATCGCAGGGAATTGACGCCGAACTAATCGCCACCCGTATCATTTTGCAGGTGAAAATTGCCGGAACTGATTCCACTGTAGCGATACCCTGGGGCGAGCACGATGACATCGTGCGGCAGTTTGATCTGATGTACGACCAGCGCTACGGGTTCTCTCCGCATGAGCCAGATTTGATCATCGAGTCCCTGCGCGTTGAGGCAACCGGTGAAACTGGAACGCCACTTGCTGCCGAAAACATAAATCGACGGAAAATCCTGGCTGCGCGCAGCCAGGGCAACATAAAAGCATTGTTCAACACCCAATGGTGTCAAACACCGGTGTTCAAACGCGCAAATCTTTCGCCCGGTTTTTCACTATCCGGGCCTGGAATTATCGTTGAATCAACCGGGACAATCATCGTTGAACCGGGCTGGACCGTCACGGTCAGCCCGAATTTGCAGATAATGCTCACAAGAGACGCACCGCTGGCCTTGTCCGAGAGTATTGGCACCGAGGTTGACCCGGTTATGCTCGAGGTGTTCAGTCAGCATTTCATGCACATTGCTGAACAAATGGGCGCTGTTCTGGAAAGCACAGCACACTCGGTCAATATCAAAGAGCGACTTGATTTCTCATGTGCGCTATTCGATCAGCAAGGACAACTGATCGCCAACGCACCACATATGCCGGTGCACCTTGGATCCATGGATGACAGCGTACAAACGGTGCTGCGCACGAATCGAGAGCAGCTGATCGCAGGCGACGTATTCGTCTCCAACGCGCCCTACAACGGCGGCACGCATTTGCCCGATATAACCGTGATAACGCCGGTGCTCGACGAAAAGCAACGTTCACTTATGTTTTTGTTGGCTTCCCGGGCACATCACGCTGACGTGGGCGGCATCTCACCCGGCTCTATGCCTCCTGACAGTGTTCATATTGATGAGGAAGGCATACTTCTCGACAATATTCCGCTGGTGGCCGATGGTCAGTTCCAGGAGCAGTGCTTGCGCCAATTGTTTTCGGCGGGCGACTACCCGGCGCGCAAACCGTCGCAGAATATCGCCGATCTGAAAGCCCAAGTCGCCGCAAACCAGCGCGGTAGCCGACTGTTGTATGAGATGGTAGCTCGCTACGGCCTAAATACCGTGAAAGCGTATATGTCGCACGTACAGGACAACGCCGAAGAATCCGTCCGGGCCGCGATCGAACGCTTGAGCGAGGGGAAATTCGAATACGAAATGGACGCCGGCCACTGGGTCAGGGTCAAAATCACGTTGGATGGCAACAGTCGATCTGCGACCATCGACTTTGCTGGCACTTCGCCGGTGTCCAAGGATAACTTCAATGCGCCTGCTTCGATCGCCCGAGCAGCGGTCCTGTATGTTTTCCGAACCCTGATAGGATCCGATATCCCGCTTAATGCTGGCTGCAGCAGACCACTGAAGGTCATCATACCGCCGGGATGTCTGCTGAATCCGGAATATCCGGCAGCGGTCGTTGCGGGTAATGTGGAAACATCTCAATGCGTAACCGATGCTCTATACGGTGCGCTGGGGATTCTCGCGGGCTCGCAGGGAACCATGAACAACCTCACATTCGGTACAGAGCACTACCAGTATTATGAAACGATTGGCGGTGGCTCAGGAGCGGGCCAAACATTCGATGGGGCCGATGCGGTTCAGACCCACATGACCAATACCCGATTAACCGATCCAGAAGTATTAGAAGCGCGTTACCCAATTTTGATCAGTGATTTTTCGATTCGGTCGCACTCGGGCGGACGTGGCGCACATAGCGGTGGCAACGGCGTCGTGCGCAAGCTGGAATTTCGCGAGGCGATGAGCGCTGCGATTCTTTCCAACCATCGGCGCATAGCGCCGTTTGGAATTGATGGTGGCAATCCTGGTGAACGGGGCAAAAATTACATCACCCGTCGCGACGGCACCGTTGTAAAACTCGGTTCAACGGAGCGCGTCGAGGTTCAAGCCGGCGATGTGCTGGTGATAGAGACACCAGGTGGTGGCGGCTGCGGCGCGCCGGTGAGGCCGTCGTGACCATCGAAATTGCACTGGTTCTCGGCATCCTGTTGATCGCAGTGGTTCTGTTCGTCACTGAAGCATTGCGCATGGATCTGGTCGCGCTGCTGGTGCTGGGCACCCTGGCAGTCAGTGGTCTGGTCAGCCCTGCCCAAGCCGTTTCAGGTTTCAGCAACGCGGCGGTCATCACGGTCTGGGCCATGTTCATTCTTAGCGAAGGCCTGACCCGCACCGGAATTGCTAATAGTCTCGGACAGCAGCTGCTCAGAGTGTCCGGGCGCAGCGAAATTTCATTGATCCTGGTAATAATGTTAACGGCGGGCGGCCTGTCAGCGTTCATGAATAACATCGGGGTAGCCGCCTTGATGTTACCGGTGGTCGTGGACATAGCGAGGCGCACCGAGACTCCACCGTCGCGTCTGCTGATGCCACTGGCTTTCGGGTGTCTGCTCGGCGGACTTACCACGTTGATAGGCACACCACCTAACCTACTCATCAGCGATGCACTCACGCAGAGCGGGGAACGGGCCTTCCAATTGTTCGATTTTTCACCGGTAGGTCTGGGGGTCTTGGTGGTCGGCACACTATTCGTGGCCTTGGTCGGTCGACTGATTCTTCCGCAAAAGGACCCCAGTGGCGCCTCGAATCTGCGCAGCCAACGCAATCTGCGAACGCTCTATGGGTTACAGGAACGCACTTTTGTGATGCGGATACCGCAGGAGTCGGTCTTGATTGGCAAGACTCTGGCCGAAACCCGCATTGGGTCCGCGGTTGGGCTGATCGTCATTGCGCTGGATCGCGGCGGCCGTATCGAGGCTCTGCCATCACGCCAGACGGTTCTCAAAGGCGGCGACAAGATTCTTGTACAGGGTCGCCTGGACCGCTTCGATGAGCTTCGCCGATGGAGCGAAGTGGTTATCGAACGGGAAGCACCGCTGCTGCAATCGCTGGTCAGTGACCGGATCAAGCTCGTCGAAGTCACCGTCGCAACGGACTCACCAATGGTCAAAGAACTTCTACATCACACAGAGTTTCGCCGCCGTTTCGGGGCGAACGTTTTGGCCATTCGGCGAGGTGATCTCGTTCGACGCGTCAATATTTCGCAGGTGCCGTTGCGAGGTGCCGACTGTCTCTTGTTGCAGGGTAGCGAAGAATCGCTCACTAAACTCGAGCGGTCGAATGAATTCTCGGAGATCCGGCCGGTCAGCGAAGAGGATTTGCTCGAAACCTACCGCCTGCAGGAAAGTGTTTTCGTCATTAGGATTCCCAAGGGATCCCGCCTCGGCGGTTCGACTTTAGCGCAAAGCCGCCTTGGTGACGCGTTCGATTTTCGGCTGCTCGCCACATTTCGGGAAGGTATGCTTCAACTGATGCCGGAACCAGACGAGTTGGTTCTTGGCGGAGATTTGCTACTGCTGCAGGGACGCCCAGAGGACCTCGACGAATTGCGCGGTCTGCAGGAATTGGAAATCGAGAGCCACGTATCACCACAACTGGGAAATTTCGAATCCGACCGGCTGGCTGTTTTGGAAGCAACCCTGGCACCACATTCACCGCTGGCAGGAACGTCAATGGCCGAAATTAATTTCCGCGAAAAACACGGTCTGGAGTTGGTCGCGGTATGGCGCTCCGGTCGAGCCATAAGGTCAGATCTGGAGCGCCTGCAGCTGCAATTCGGCGACGCACTTTTGTTAATTGGCCCCCGCAAGAAGCTGGCGGTTTTTGGAGACGACCCGGATTTTCTTGCATTGACACCGATAGGCGCGAGCCCACCAGATACTCGGCGTGCGCCTTTAGCTAGTTTGATCATGCTCGGCGTCGTCGGATCCGTTGTGACAGGCGCGTTACGCATCGAAATAGCCGCCATCGTCGGCGCGAGCCTGATGGTGCTGACTCGCTGCCTGAATATGGAGCAAGCGTACCGCTCAATAGACTGGCGCGCAGTATTTTTGATTGCCGGAATGCTGCCCCTCGGAATCGCAATGCAGGAAACCGGCACGGCACAGTATCTGGCTGGCCGTGTTATGGAAACGCTCGGAGATTTCGGGCCCTGGCCTGTGATCATGGGACTGTACGCCGTAACGGCTATCGGAACGATGATCGTACCGACCGCTGCGTTGGTAGTGTTAATGGCACCGATCGTTTTGTCGGCCAGCGCCGACATGGGGATCGCGCCACAGACGGCAATGATGGCGGTCGCGATGGCTGCCTCAGCAAGTTTCACGAGCCCGATTTCGCATCCAGCGAATATCCTGGTAATGGGACCGGGCGGCTACAGTTTTTCTGATTACCTCAAACTCGGGATTCCACTCACGATCATCGTATTCATCGTCGTAATGTTTCTGCTTCCGTTGTTCTGGCCGCTCCAACCCGCTGGTCTTGCAGCGGTATCCGCTTATCTGGATTAACTTGATGAAGGAAACCACCGTTATCGTGGGTGCCGGACATGCGGCCGGCCAGGCAGTTGCTTCGCTAAGACATGGCGGTTGCACCGGCAGGATTATTTTGGTCGGTGACGAACCTCATGTGCCGTACCAGCGTCCACCGCTCTCAAAAAAATTCCTGGCTGGTGAGTTGGATATGCATCGGCTGTACTTCAGGCCGGAACAATTCTACCCGGATCACGATATTGACCTGCGCCTGTCAACCCGTGCAGAGAAAATCGATCGGGTTGAACAGAATCTGCTGCTAAACGACGGTACGAGCATTCACTATGACTATCTGTTACTGACGACCGGCAGTCAGGTACGCAAGATGGACGTGCCGGGCAGTGATCTTGAAGGTATCGGATATCTGCGCCGAATCGAAGATGTGCTATGCATACGGCAACAATTTAGCCCTGGAGCACGCCTGGTCATTGTCGGAGCGGGCTACATTGGCCTGGAAGTCGCCGCCGTGAGCGTATCGCAAGGTATCAACGTGACTGTACTCGAAATGGAAGACCGAGCGATGAAGCGGGCGGTGGGTCCGGCGATCTCCGATTTTTTTGCCGCCCTTCACCGGCGCGCAGGCGTAGACCTTAGATTCGGGTACCGGGTTGAATCTTTCGAAGGCAGTGGATCAATCAGCGCCGTCGTCTGCCAGGAAACCGAGCGGTTCGAAGCAGATCTCGTGATTATAGGTATCGGCATCCAGCCATGCGTGGAACTGGCGGAGCGGGCAGGACTGGCGTGCGACGACGGAATCGTCGTCGACGAATCCTGCGTAACCGAGGATCGGCACATTCTGGCCGCTGGCGACTGCACTAACCACCCGAATGCAGTCCTGGGCCGCAGGGCGAGACTTGAATCCGTGCACAGCGCTTTGGAGCAAGCCAAGATTGCGGCCGCCACGATCTGCGGTAAATCCCCGCCCGATATCCAGGCACCATGGTTCTGGTCAGACCAGTACGATGCGAAGTTGCAAATCGTCGGCCTGGCGGAAGGCTATGACCAGATTATCCTGCGAGGTGATCCCGAATCTGCATCGTTCGCCGCGTTCTATCTTGCCAACGGTCGATTATTGGCCGTCGACGCGGTCAACAGGCCGCGAGAATTCATGATCGCCAAAAAGTTGGTTGCGCAGGGAAGCTGTTTTGATCCCGATGATCTCGGTGACGAAAGCAAAGATTTCAAACAGCTCGCTCAGCAAGCGTTGGCCGCTGCGGCCGAAAAAACGTAGTTTCTCCTAACGACCCCTATCCGCGAGCTCATTCAACATTAATCTGCAGCGTAATCATACCGGCCGCACCGCTTGGGCTATCCGGCTGACTGATGTAGCTGTCCTGAAACAATCCTGTAGCGCCGGTAAACCGCCCGCTGGAACCCAAGACTCCGCGCACGCGGCGACCCTCCGGCCGCACCGTAAGCGAATACTTTTCGCCGGCCGGAAGTGGACCTTCTCCGCGCAAGCCCGCAATGAACACGTCCCTGATGACCGGCCAGTAATTCTCTCGTCCAACCAGGAAAACACTGCCTAGATTCGGCCAGAATACGTTCCAGTAGCTGTCAATACCGAGATCGCCAACGAGCAGCTGGCTCGTCGCTGCCACTGCGCTAAGCTTGATCGCAAGCGCTGCCGTCTGCCCGTCTCGATTTCTGAGCAGCATCACCGCGGCTGCCGTGTGGCGTATACCGTCGCTGGGAAACCCGCCGCCGCCGCCAAACATTCCGCTAATGCCCAAAAACGACTGCGGCGTCATCGCAATGCCGCGGTATTCCGAGGCCGAATAGTCGTAATTCATCGCACCTCGCTGAACGCTGCCACTGGGGTCAATATGCGGGTAAAAAGGGTTCAGCAAAAGCAAGGCTGCGGCACAGCCGGCGCCGATAAGAATTCCCAAAATTCCAACGAAGCCCTTCACGACAAGTCCTTTGCCAGTCGCGTCACCAAATCGATTTGCCCGTGCGTTACACCTCCGGCGTCAATATGCTCCACCCGCAGCGTCTCGCTGTAGGTACCGCGCAACCCCGCAAACTCGTCTGTTCCACGAATCACAATCCCCGCACCTTCCGGGGCCGGGCCTACGGTAACCTGTACTTCAATCGGCGTGGTAGCTACGGGTTGCAATGCTCGCCGCGCATTGACTTGGTTCAGCAACAAAGCACCTCGGCTCGGCAGCAGCAGTATCCAGTCACTAACCCATGCGGATCTCGGTGCCGTGCCCGGAACTCTGCCGGTCATCTTGGTGGCTATCCCGATAACGGTGCCCCGGCTATTTCTTAGCCGATACATTTCAGCAGTTATGCGTCCCCGACCGTCGGGTGAAAATCCCTGTTGTGGATAGAGCGCAGTACGAGCAAATTTGGGTAGCGCGATACGATCGCTTGGCAATTCGATGGTGAAGGTTTCCTGCCTTCCCCCATTGGGCAGGACTATGTTCTCTGATCGGTATCGAATATGCGAGGGAAGAGGATAAAATCCAGCGGCGAGAAGCACCAGCGCAAAGGCGGACAAGAAACCCGCGAAGAAAATAGTTTTCAAGGGTGAACCCACATTAGCCGGAGCGTACGCCGCACAATACTAAACGCGGCTTCTTCGCCAAACAAGCACTACCAGCTCTTCATGAATTCTCAGCCGAGATAATTAGCCACGAATGCATCAAACGAAACATCGCCCGCTTCCTCCAAAGCCCGCTGGCGCTGCAGCGACTCAGTGTGCTCTGAGATCAGCAGCGATCGGTGGCCGTTGTGCTCAGGCGCCAGATCGAGAAAATAGTCGCGATAGTCCTGCGCGACCTGCAGTGCAAACGGCACAAAAGGCAACCCCGTTTGGCCAAGTTCAGCAATTAATCTGGCCGACGGCGTCCGATCAACGTTCTCCACCGCGGACATCTGCAACCCAAGTGCCTCTGTGTAAGCACCCTCGGGGCCACCGTCAAGAAACTCGCAAACTGCGGTCATTTGATCACAAACTTCCAACGCCCAGGTTTTCAAAGGGATCAGCGCTCCCCTGCGCCTCAGTTCGACGCCTGGCTTACGGCCACCCTTGGCTGTGGTTGCGCTATTAAACTTGTTGTCGCGCTGTTCGTTCTCCTCAATCGGTGGACTATCGAGAAGCAAACAGTAAATGAGAAATGCCTCCAGAAACCGGATTTGGGATTGATTGATGCCGACCGGGTCGAATGGACTGATATCCAAGGCACGCAGCTCTACGTATTCAACGCCACCGCGCTGCAAAGCGCTGGTCGGGCGTTCGCCTGATCGAGCGACTCGCTTCGGACGTATCGTGCTGTAGTACTCGTTTTCTATCTGCAGTTGATTGGCATTGAGTTGTAGATGTAATCCATTGCGCTTGAGACCTATATTCATGTATTCCGGGTTCGGCGTATTAACAGCAGCAGAAAGATCACTGACGTACTCGTCGAGACTGTTTGCTGATACCTGCAGACCAGCCTGATTCGTATTCTGGTATCCAAGCTCACTCATACGTAATGACGTAGCGTATCGCCCGATATACGTATCGCTATCCAGTTCCTCTAGATCGACGTCTTTTCCGGCAGTGAAACTCTTGCACACGATTGGTGATGCTCCGAATAGATACAGCAAGAGCCAATCCAATCGGCGTACGTTTCGAACGAGCCCGAAATAGGCGTCAGATTTGCGTTGAACCAAAGTACCGGTCCACTTCTCCATTTCACTGTACGTTTCCCAAAAAGAGTCGGGTAACGAATAATTGAAATGTAACCCCGCAATTACCTGCATGTACCGCCCATATCGATAACCGAGGCCGCGTCGGTAAACCGTTTTCATCTGCCCAATATTTGAATCGCCGTAGCATGCCAGCGGAATCTCGCTCTCTTCAGGGAGGCTGCAAGGCATACTGAAAGCCCATAACAACTCTTCACCGATTTCCTCGTAAACGAACTGGTGTATATCGCATAGAAACTGCAGCACCCCCCAGGGACTGTCCTCGGGCGGCGTCACGAACTCGAGTAAAGCCTCGGAGTAATCCGTGGTGATGTAGCGGTTGGTCAGAGCGGATCCCAGAGTCTCAGGGTGAGCGGTCGTCGCGATAGACCCATCCGGATTGACGCGCAGGCTTTCCTTCTCGATTCCGCGCGGACCGCCACGTAACGCTGCGGCGCGGCCGCCCTGCGACAGCTCGCGAATGCGATTCTGAAACCCCCTGCTCACGCTCTACAAACAATCATCACAAACACTCCTCAGCAGCCGGCTGGCTGGTCTAGCGGGGTCCAGTGTCGACATCAGCAGATATAGCTCAAGCACATGGCCCCTGCAACCCGTGGCGTCGCGACTGACTGTTACCAGTCACCCCGGCGTTTCGACCGGAACTGACTTGGATCGACGCGGTCCAAAGCCAGGTACACAGCCTTATTGCTAGCATATTGCAAAGACCGGTGGGAAAACATAAGAAAACCGCATTAGTGGCGCTTATTGTAGTGATTGCCACCCTGGCTATGGGCGAGCGCGCTATGGCCATGCGTTGCGGAAATAAACTGGTGCTTAGGGGGGACCATCAGGCAAAAATATTGCGCTTCTGCGGTGACCCTACCCATATGTTGCAAAGAGCGATTTACCGCTCCGGTCCCACACGCCAGTTTACCCGGAGGGATGCCGGCGAGAGACATGCTGTCGATAAGCGTGACAACGAAATTCTAATATCAACACGTTCGGTAATAGAAGTTCTAATCGAAGAATGGACATACAACCTTGGTCCACGAAAATTGATGCGAGTTGTCCGTTTCGAAAACGGCATCGTGACCGGTGTTCGCCACCTAGGCTACGGTTATCGCGAATAAGCAAACACGCCGGAGTCACACTTGCAGGGCGCGCAGAACGTATTCGTCCAGCCAACTCCGCATCCGATAATTCGCAAGGAATCCACAATGGCCGCCGAAAGTGCTCCGTTCAACCGTCAGGCTAGGTACCCTCGCCATGTTTTTAAGTCCCGCGATTGGGATTACCGGGTCGTCCTCAGCGAGTAACATCGTCGATGGAACATCCAATTCGGCAAGCCTGGAACCGGTCAACGCATAGCCTCGCAGATAGGTGTGAAGATCCGGAAATTCGGTATAGGTGGTCACAAAATGATCTGTCATATCCCGCAGCGAGCGGAATTGCGTCAGGTCCGAAAAATTATATAGATCCGGAAACGCGTGCATTTTCTTCGCTAATGATTTGCGCCATTTTTTGATGTAATAACTCTTATATCCCACCCAACCGTTTTCAAGCGCATCGAGCGTTTGCACGGGATCGAGAACGGGACAAATTGCAACTACCTGCTTAAGCTTCAGCCCCGCTGACGGTCCGTCCGCGGCAATTCTCAGCGCAAAATTTCCCCCGAGAGAGAAACCAACGAGATTCAACGACTGGTTAGGGTCCCGTTGCTGTAACGATACGACAGCCCCGATCGCTTCCCGTAAACGACAGGAGTGAAATAATTTTTCGTTCAAATGATGTGAATTACCGTGATCACGGAGGTTTAGGCGACAAACGTCGTAACCGTCCCGCCACAATCGGCTGGCCGCGGAAAGTATATACATGGAATCGGCGCTACCCTCCCAACCATGTATAAAAACCGCAAGTGAGCGTCGATTGCTTTGCATTGCCGGTGTCTGATGACTCAGCAAACGAACGCCTTCGCCGCAGTCGACGATGACATCAGTGGACGCCTCCAGAAATTCTTTGGCGCGCCTTTTAACCAATGGCCGCCTGGGTGGCCATCCTGCCAGAATGGATTGCAGGTGGCGCCCACGAAGGAGTGCCGGCGGTGCAAAATGGCTTCGGATTGTCCCCGTTTCCGGCATATGTCGTTCCGCAATAGATCGGCAGGTTGCCCATTATGGAAAAGCTGCTCAGCGTGCGGATACAGCCTTTCGAATGGGAATCCCCCGTCACTCTTGTACTCCAGCGACTTCTCAGTAATGCTAAGGGTCAGGGCCCGGGTAGTACAAACCAAATATAGCAATATCCCGGCTAGGCCAGCGGCGCTATCCCAAACCCGCTAAGCGAAATTCGCCGCCATCCCATCGCTTAATGCCGGGCGAAAAATGAAATCCACGCAAATTTTGAACAAATCACTTCTATTCGCAGTCATTCTAACGATTGTGGCAGCGGGACTCACCGGCGTAGCTTTGTATGCGCTTGACCTCGCATCGGCCAATGGTCCTGACGGAGTGAAACTAACGGCCATCGCGCTGATCGTTGCCTTGCTCGGAGCCGGAATCGGCGGGTTGGTCGCGGCCCGGCGCGGAGCCACACCTGGATCGCTAAGCCGTGACGTAGCGGGATTTTACCTCGATGAGATTCTTGGTCACGTCAGTGATGCGGTGGTCATATCAACGTCAGATGGCACCATCGTGCGCATTAACCATTCGGCATCCACGCTGCTCGGTTATGACGAGAAAGAATTGCTTGGTCAACCACTGGAAGTTCTCTTCTCGAGATCCTCCGAGCGGTTCGATGAGCGTTCCGGCGACCGGGAAAAAGTCGGGGAGGGGCATTTTAAGACGCGCGACGGGCAAGAGGTTCCCGTTTCATATACTTTCTCAAGGATCAGCGGGCCCAATGGGTCTCAACGCATTCTAATCGTATTCCAGAACATTGCGGACCGCATGCGGGTTGAACAGCGTATTCGCTATCTTGCGCAGACCGACGCGCTAACCAAAGTCCCGAACCGGAATCAGATGCATCACCTGTTGCGCCGCGCGATAGCTCGGGCGCGAAAGGAGCAGCAGGCACTGGCACTGCTTCAGCTGGATTTAGACCGTTTCAAGAATATCAACGACACCTATGGGCATTCGGCTGGAGATGCAACGCTTGAAGCAGTGGTAGAGCGACTCACGAGTAACCTTCCTGATGGCACGTTAATTGGACGGTTTGGCGGTGATGCGTTTGCAATTGTCGCGGAAGGCCTGCCTCCAGGGGCGCAGGCTCACGACAGCGCTGCCTCGATGGCAAGTCAGATAGTCGACAGCTTGCGGGGGGTCTTTCTAATTCACGGGCACCACCTCTATCTGACTGCGAGTATTGGCATTGCGCTATACCCGGAGGATGGTGCCCGGGCAATGGACCTTAGCCGAAACGGTGGCCTCGCTCTGTACGATGCGAAGCGCCGAGGCGGTGACGATTTTGCATTCTATGATCCGGATACGAAGGAGGATGTGGCGAAGCGTCTTTTGCTTAAGAGCAAACTACGACAATCAGTCGAGAATGACGAATTGCTGCTGTACTACCAGCCGAGAGTCGATGTACGCGACGGACGTATTATTGGCGCCGAAGCTCTGGTGCGTTGGGATCTGCCAGGACAGGGGATCGTGCTGCCATCGGAGTTCATCCCGCTTGCCGAGGAAACCAATCAAATCCTGAAGGTCGGAGAATGGGTATTGGAAAGGGTTTGTACAGATTACAAGCTCTGGCAGAAGTCTATTGCCATCCCTGGCCGAATATCTGCCAATTTATCATTACTACAGCTACGCCAACCCAACTTCGTCGGAAGGGTCAGGAACATATGTCGCAAACACGGGGTATCACCGTCCTGCCTTGAACTGGAGATCACCGAAACCACTCTTATGGACGATAGCGGACGGACAGTTAAAGTTCTGAGAGATCTACACGATCTTGGTCTGTACCTGGCTATCGATGATTTCGGTACGGGCTATTCCTCGCTAAGCGCGGTTCAGCAATTTCCGATCAATACACTGAAGATTGACCGGTCATTTGTTTTCAATGCCGCAATGGACTCCGACGATGCCACGATCGTCGCAGCCATCATCGAGATGGGTCGAAAGCTAAACATTGACGTGGTCGCGGAGGGCGTGGAGTCCGAACAACAACTCAACGTCATGCGAAAATTGAATTGCAATTTGGTGCAGGGGTTGCTATTTGGTGGACCCATGACAGCAGCAGATTTTCACGAATTAATGTTAGCCCAGCAGCGCGGCACCAACACGTACGAGGCGCTGATCGCCTGACGCTGAAAAACCACCGGAACGATTTGCCGGCTCGTCGCAGCAAGCTGGATCCATGGTGTTCCAACTGGCATTCTCCCGGCGTGGCAGCGTTGACCAAACGACACAAGACGCGCGGTCCCGGGCTACGATTTTGTCAAACCGATAATTGTTGCTATGCTTGGCTTTGGCGAATCAACCGGGGCTGGAACAAAAATGATGGCGGATTTCGGCCCGCGTAGGGCATAAATCGCACCCCGAAACCGGAATTTGGCTTTCGTCGAATAAATGCAATATTGCTTTGGCGCCAGCCATTGCGGGGACCTCCAAGGAACTGCCTGGATGAAAATGATGTGGCAAATCTTACTTACGCCCGTTGCGGCACTGATGTTTTCATCAGTACACGCCGAGTGCGCCATTCCAGAAGTGGTTACTGTACCGGAAGGTGAAAGCGCAACTGAGGAAGAGATGGTGGCGGGACAAAAGCAGGTCAAACAATACATGGCCAACATGCAAGCCTATCTGGATTGTATCGATGCAGACAGCGCAGCGGCCGATGAGAAACAGACCGACGAACAGCGTTCAACGCACGTGCAGATGTATAACGCCGGGGTTGACGCGATGGAAAGTCTCGCAGCACAGTTCAACGCCGAAGTAAGGGCCTACAAGGCCAACAACTAGCTCCCTGACGCCGGCCGCGGAGGCTATTTCAGAGCCAGCCTTTCACGAAGCGTAAAACCACGGCGCCTCGCCCATCACGCCGTGGCGATCCCTGCGCCTGTGATAGACCTGAATGGTAGAATCCCGATCCGGTTGCGCTATCTCAATGCCCTCGAGCGCATAGAATTAACAAGATCAAGGGGAACACACCTGGAATGACTTCCGCAGTTCGAATCACGATCACAGGAGCAGCTGGTCAAATTGGTTATCAGTTGGCGTTTCGAATTGCCAGCGGGGATATATTCGGGCCTGATCAGCCCGTGATTCTCCAACTACTCGAAATTCCGCCAGTGTTGGATGCGCTGCAGGGCGTGCGGATGGAACTCAGCGACTGCGCATTCTCGACACTCGATAGCATAGTGGCGACGGATCAGGCCGATGTTGCATTTCGCGATACCGACTACGCGCTTTTGGTTGGAGCGAAACCACGCGGAGCCGGCATGGAACGAGCGGATCTACTACTCGGTAACGCACAGATATTTTCGGTTCAGGGCAGGGCACTTAATGAACATGCCAGTCGCGATGTCAGGGTACTGGTGGTGGGTAACCCTGCAAATACGAACGCTTTGATTGCGCAAAAAAACGCGCCGGACATCACGCCCGCCAACTTCACCGCAATGACCCGACTGGATCACAACCGGGCATTGGCAGAGCTAGCGAGAAAAACCCGCGCTCACGCAAGTTCAATAAAAAAGATGACGATTTGGGGCAACCATTCATCGACGCAATACCCCGATATCAGTCACGCTACCGTCGATGGCCGGCCGGCTGTCGATATAGTGGAACCCGCATGGACCACCAACGAATTCATCCCGACAGTCCAGCAACGGGGCGCAGAAATTATCAAGGCTCGAGGTGCGTCCAGTGCTGCATCCGCGGCTTCCGCGGCCATCGATCACATTCGTGATTGGATTCGAGGAACTCCGTCGGACGATTGGGTCAGCATGGCAATCCCTGCGGATGGCAGTTATGGAATCTCAGAGGGGATCATCTACTCTTTCCCGGTCACCTGCGCCGCGGGCGGTTATCAGATAGTGCAGGGCCTTGAAATCAATGATTTCAGTCGCGCTTGCCTGGACGCAACCGATGCGGAACTGCGGGAAGAACGCGCCGCTGTGGCCGACCTTTTGTAAGCAACGGATCAGTTTGGGTCCATCAAGCTGCCGACCATAGATACAGCTAGCCCATACTTTTTTATCAGTTTTCTCCGGTAGATCATTGCGCAATGAAAACGGGGACCGCTGCCCATTGGCTGCTGCATCCCCGTCACTACCAAGCTTCAGGTTCTACCTTGAAGGGCACTACTCGGTCTTGTACCAAATTGATTGTGGTATGTGCGTATTGCGTCCTGCCCGCCGACCTCTGGCATGCGGTATAGTTGCGATAACAAACCTGAACGTCCGCCTAATCGTGTGGCGAACGACAAAGCCCAGCCTAGAAACATTACTCGTTAAGGAAATCCTTTTGGCAAGTCTGATCTGGTTTTTGCTGTTCGTCAGTGTGTTGGGCACCGTCGCTTACCGGCGTGTCGACCTCAGAACGTCCACTATAGTGGCCGGCGTCGCCCTACTCATTTATTCGCTGTTTGGCGCCGGTCACTTTGTTTGGTTCATACTTTTATGGACGAGCTACGCCGGCCTGGTCGCATTAAACATCGACGACTTCCGCAGGAATAAGATCACCGCCCCGTTGTTCGAGATTTACAAAACCATGGTGCCAACCCTGTCGACCACCGAGCGCGAAGCGCTTGAGGCCGGCACGGTCTGGTGGGACGGTGAGCTATTTACTGGCATGCCCAACTGGGAAGTCCTGATGTCTCTGCCACCGCCGAAACTGACGGACGAAGAGCAAGCTTTTCTTGACGGACCCACTGAGAAACTCTGCGAGATGCTCGACGACTGGGAGGTCAGTCATGAACTGGCCGACATGCCAAAGCGTGTCTGGGACTACATTAAGAAAGAGCGCTTTTTCGCGATGATCATCCCCGAAGAGTACGGGGGATTAGGGTTTTCGCCGGTTGCCACTTCCATGGTGCTAGTCAAGATATCCAGTCGGAACATCGTGGCCGCATCAACCATTGGGGTACCAAACTCGCTGGGACCGGCTGAGTTATTGATCCATTACGGCACCGAAGAACAGAAAAATAAGTATCTGCCAGCGCTGGCACGGGCCGATGAGATTCCGTGTTTCGCTCTGACGGCGCCTCGGGCCGGCTCGGATGCTGCTGCGATTCCCGATACCGGTGTGGTAAGCAAAGGAATCTTCGATGGTCGGGAGATCATTGGCATTAGGCTAAATTGGGACAAGCGGTACATCACACTGGCGCCGATCGCGACAGTTCTGGGCCTCGCATTCAAATTGTATGACCCGGATCATTTGATGGGTGAGAAGGATGAGTATGGCATTACCGCAGCCCTGATTCCGACAGACACGCCAGGGGTGGAAACTGGGAAGCGGCATTTACCCCTCGACGTGCCGTTTCAAAATGGTCCTACGCGGGGCAAAGACGTGTTTGTTCCTCTGGATTTCATTATCGGTGGCCCTGAGCGGGCAGGCCAGGGCTGGAAAATGCTGGTCGAATTGCTGTCAGCGGGCCGGGGAATCACTCTGCCATCGAACGCCCTGGGGGGATCAAAGGCGGCCGTTTACGCCTCCGGCGCTTACACCCGAATTCGCAAACAGTTCAACCTTCCGATCGGGCAATTCGAAGGTGTCGGCGAAGCTCTAACGCGCATGGCTGGTTACACCTATATCATCAAATCCGGATTGACCGTGACTGCCGTGGCCATCGGGATGGGCGAAAAACCGGCTGTTCCGTCGGCGATCCTGAAATACTGGTGCACCGAGTTCGGCCGCAATATCGCCAACGACGCCATGGATGTGCATGGTGGAAAAGGGATCATGATGGGGCCAAAAAACTATCTCGCCCGAGGCTATGAGGCAGTGCCAATTGCGATCACCGTCGAAGGGGCTAACATTCTGACGCGCAGCCTGATCATTTTTGGACAGGGTGCCATTCGTTGCCACCCATTCGTTTTAAAGGAAATGCAGGCGGCACAGGACCCGGATTACGAAAGGGGTCTGCGCGAGTTCGATCAGTTACTGTTCAGCCATGTTGGCAATGCGGTGAGCAACGCGGCAAGGTCATTTTTTCTTGCGCTGACGCACGCCAAGCTCAGCGATACGCCAATCGAAGGGCCCACCGAGCGTTACTATCAGCACATAAACCGGTACAGTTCGGCCTTTGCCCTGGCAGCGGATATCGCGATGCTGGTCCTGGGCGGCAATTTAAAGCGCCGCGAATCACTCAGTGCCAGACTGGGCGATGTATTCAGTGCTATCTACCTTGCGAGTCTCGTGCTCAAGCACTATGAGGACCAGGGCCGGCCCGATGCAGATTTGCCGCTGGTGGAGTGGTCCTGTCGCACATTGCTGTACCACGCGCAGGAGCAATTGCACGGATTCCTTCGCAACTTTCCGAACCGGTTTGTGGCCGCGACACTGCGGCTCTGCGTGTTTCCGCGGGGCCGGACCTACTTCGCGCCGTCCGATGAGCTTGGAGAAGGCATAGTCCAACTGATCACGCACCCCACAGCGGCCCGTGACCGGCTGTGCGCAGGAATCTACAAGACTCCCGGTCCCGGAAATCCGCTCGGTCAGTTGCAAGAAGCCCTCGAAATGGCTGAGCAGATGACACCCCTGGAACACAAGATTCGCGACGCGGAAAGAGCCAGTGTAATCGCCGGGGAACATCCTCTCGACAAAATTGATCAGGCCGAAAAAAGCGGGATCGTGACGGAGGAAGAGGCGAATCAGCTACGCATGTATGACTCCCAAGTGATGGACTTAATTGCCGTGGATGAATTTGATGGCCACGAGCTTGGCACGAAAACCAGCGCGCCTAAGCGGAGCGCAAAAAAGCCCGCGGCAAAGGCAGGCGCTGGACGCGCAAGCAAGGCTAGCAAAAAGGCGGCGAAATCAAAATCGAGCGCCGCGAAAAGTAAGTCCGGTAAATCAAAGGCCGGCCGCAGCAAGTAGCCTTACAGTGCGGCGGCGTGGACCGGCCCGTTCCTGACACGATTGGTGAACCGGAGTACCATAGTCGGTCTGTCGCAACGCAGCTGGACAAAAACCATGAATCACAAAGTTTTAGCTATCTTGGCAGGTCTTGCGGTTCTACTCCACGCGTGCGAGTCACGGCAAGATCAACCGGCGACGGCAACATCTGGAAGCGCGAGCAGCGCTACCTCGCTGGCGCCGCGCACACCGGCTCCGACCAACGCCAGGGTTTTTTTCGTTACGCCGACGGACGGTGAAACTGTTTCGTCTCCGGTATTGGTTCAGTTTGGCCTCGAGGGGCTCGACATTGCTCCGGCCGGAACGTACGAGCCGGAGACCGGACACCATCATTTGTTGATCGACACCCAGCTACCGGCGGTGGACCTGCCTATCCCTGCAGACGAAAACCACATCCACTTCGGCAAGGGCCAAACAGAGACCGGTGTTGAACTGAGTTCGGGACCACATACGCTGCAGCTCTTGGTCGGTGATGGCAACCACGTACCTCACCAGCAACCGATCACGTCCGAAAAGATCACTATAACGGTCGAATAGACGCTTGCATCAAGAGATGTCGCGCAAGCCTTCCGCGCACAATTCCGCATCGCTATACGTAAACCCCTGATGCTGCAGCTCGGACTTCAGTTGAACAATTGTTTCGATGTCGTCTGCAAACGCCACGCCGCAATCTCCACCGCCCGCACCTGCGGGTTTATAGACCATTCCGCGTGCCGCGATTAGCTGCTGCAGGGAGCGATGAGGTGGCGAGAATATTCCTATCATTGAGTCGTTATCGTAGTTCTCCAACTCACGACGGTATTCTTCGATCAACGCCAGCAGGCGAGCGCTGTCATTAGCGCGCCACGCCGCCAACGCTGCGTTGGCGATGTCCTGCAGGGCGTTCATATGCAACCGGTGGCAGTCCGGCGAGTCCTCCCGAAATGCGTCGGCCGCAGCCAGCATGCTGATTGTAGAGGCCGGCACCCCGGTCCATACCGGCAATGCAAACAGTCCGTCGGGCCATGTCAGCGGTGTGACGCTGGGGATCGACCCGGAATGGGGTTCCAGTACGATCACGCCACCGAATAGAGCACTGGCAACATCGATGCCGCTGCCCAACTGGCCCTGGAAGCGCCGGTGCCCCGTCAAGCAAATCTCCAGTAGATCGGACCTGGCAGCATGTTCACCGGTGAACAGTCGGTAAAGTGCGCCGGTCACCGCAACAGAAACTGCGGCGCTGGAACCAAGGCCCAGTTTCAACGGTGTACCATCGCCTGCGCAGCTGTAGAGCGATTCGGAGTCGATACGCAGTTCGATTCCGGGCAAGTCGGTCGGCATAAGCCCAAACTCTGCCAAGGTCACCACCGTTGCTTCCAAAAGCATTCCACGATCTCCAACGTCCGGGTCAACCCAGTCAAGCTCGCCACTTGGCGTCCAGTGAAAGCTAAACTTGGACTTATCGTTGCCAATCAACAGCGTGCACTCAGCACTTTCCCGCGGCTGCAGCGAGACCCTCGCTCTGGTATCAACGGCAACGGCGATGGCTGGCGCGCCTTCCAGCACCGCGTACTCACCAATCAGTACCAGCTTGCCCGGAGCGTCAGTTTCGATGATTCCTGTCATTCGACGATGCGTGCACCTTCTCCGAGTTCGCTGGATATGACACGTAATACCCCTGGCACGCTCTCCAGTGAGTCCCTGACCTCTTCAGAGTTGTCCGGCAAACAAAACGCTTTTAACTGGGGCCCTGCATCGATGGAAAAGAACACGGGTACTCCACTTTTGCGCAGTTCCCGGATGTTCTGGGCGCATTCAAGTGTTGCGCCGGACCAGTAAAGCAACGGTGGCCGGGACGTCATCGCGACAGCGTGCATCTTCAGGCAATTGCGTTCTGCAAGTTCGCCCAACTTTTCGAAATCTCTATCCTCGATGCTCGCAACGGCAGCCCGAAGATCCGCATCATGCGTTTCCACCCAACGCGAGAAGTAAGGAGAAGTCGTTCGGCTCAATTCCATGCCATCCGTGGAACTTACCTTTTTGGGAGCTTCCGACGTCACCGCGATTATGATCGACCATGGCCAGGTTTCCGGGCCGAGCACAGAACCACAGCGAATGCCATCGTCAGAATCATTTTCCAACAGCACGAAGCCGCCGTATAGCGAGCGAGGTGCCGAGCCGGAACCGGTACGCGCTATATCAACCAATTCGTCCTCTCCCAGGTTAAGGTCCAGTGCGCGATCAGCGGCCACAACCAGCGCCGCGAACCCGGAAGCGGATGAAGCAAGACCGGCTCCAGTAGGAAAATCGTTTGCGGTGGTTACAACTGCCTTGTGCGCGATCGCGGCCTTTTCGCGAAATCGATCCAGACACTTTTCAACTCGGCGGTCGACAGATTCAACTTCCTGCTCATTGATATGTACCCGATCTGAATCCAGCGCAGCGTCGAACTCCACCGTCGTGCGGGTACCGATCGAGCCGAGGGTTACCGAAAGTGAACCGACCGCTGGCAAGTTCCGGTCGCTGTCACGCTTACCCCAATACTTGATCAGTGCAATATTTGGTTGCGCTATAGCAGTCGCTCGCATCCGGCGGGGTCTCAAACAATTTGTGGTATACAGGAACCTTTGGCGGTCCGGCATTATAGCTTGCGTTGCTTTTGGCGTTGGCCTTAGACGACATGGGCACTATCCTTTCTGGTTTGGCAATATCGCTATACTGAAAAAATGTCGCCAAAGGAACGAATTCAAGAATATCGTGCGCGCGTAGAGGAGATGCTCGACAGCTGCCTTCCAGACGCTACGCTGCCGCCCGACCGGCTGCACAGTGCGATGCGATATGCGGTTTTGGGAGGCGGCAAACGCCTGCGGCCAACGCTCGTATACGCAACCGGTGAGGCCCTGTCGGTACACCCGGCGGTTCTGGATGCACCTGCAGCAGCAGTCGAACTGCTGCACGCATACTCGCTCGTGCACGACGATCTGCCGGCGATGGACGATGACGACCTTCGCCGCGGCAGACCTACCACGCATCGGGAGTACGGTGTAGCGACCGCTATACTCGCGGCGGATGCTTTGCAACCACTTGCATTCAAGCTTCTCTCCGCACATCCAGCTTTGCTGAATCGACCCGCTTTGCAGATAAAGATAATCAGGACCCTGGCTGATGCATGCGGGTCGAATGGCATGACCGGCGGTCAGGCAATCGATTTAGCGTCGGAAGGTAGGCAGCTCGATGCGGCTGAACTCGAACACATGTATCGCCTAAAAACTGGTCGCTTGTTGCGCGCAAGCGTCATAAGTGCAGCATATTGCGCCGATGATATAAATGGCCAGGCGTTGAATGACCTGGAACGCTTCATAGACGCGCTGGGACTCGCCTTTCAGATTCGCGACGACATTCTCGATGTTGAAGGGTCAACTGAACAAATAGGTAAACAGGCCGGTGCCGACGCCGCAATGCGGAAGGCAACCTATCCGGCTCTGTTTGGGTTGGAGTCTGCGCGGGAGCGTGCCGACGATTTGCTCGCCAGAGCGCTGACGGCAATTGAGCAGTTTGGACAGGAAGCCAACATTCTGCGAGCGGTTGCAGAATATGTCGTGCAGCGCGAAGCGTGATCGCATTGCCGCGGTGTTCGGGCTGATTGGCCGGTGACAGTGGCGCTGAACTGTTAGAATAGCGGCGGTCAGGTGGCGCCGGACCCAAGGCATGTACACCAGTTTCTTTGGCTTAAACGAAAAACCCTTCTCAATTACGCCGGACCCGCGATACCTCTATATGAGCGAGCGGCATTCGGAAGCGCTTGCCCATCTTGTTTATGGAATCACGGAGAGTGGCGGCTTCGTTCAGCTCACTGGAGAGGTAGGCACGGGAAAAACCACGCTGATACGCAGCCTGCTTCAGCGGTTACCCGAAAATACCGAGGTTGCACTAGTTCTCAATCCCCAACTCTCCTGCATAGAGTTTCTGATTACCATCGCCGAAGAACTGCGGATTCGCCGGCCGAGTGGTTCGGCAAACGTCAAGTCTCTCATTACGGTGCTGAATCATTACCTGTTGAAAAATCACGGCAAGGGACAGCGCACCGTATTAATTGTCGATGAAGCGCAGAATCTGACAGTTGATGTACTAGAACAGATTCGGCTGCTGACAAATCTGGAAACCGCGCGGCAGAAGCTGTTGCAAATCATCCTAATCGGCCAACCTGAATTACGGAAATTGCTAAATCGGGACGATATGCGCCAGTTGGCGCAGCGCATCACCGGACGCTACCACCTGGAACCGTTGTCCAGGGAAGAAACTTCCGCCTACATAGAGCACCGCCTGAGCGTTGCGGGCGCCACCGGACCAATCTTCACGACCTCGGCCAGGGAGGAAGTTTTTCGTCGATCCGGCGGCGTACCAAGAATCATAAACGTGGTCAGCGACCGCGCGCTGTTGGGTGCATATACGCAGGACCTGCCCGAAATTTCCCCGGCGCTGGTTCGACTTGCTGCAGAGGAGGTTTACGACACCGGCATGCGCAAGGAAAGATGGTGGCGAATCGCCGCCGCTACGATTGCAATTGTCGCGGTCGCGCTAGGCCTTGTCTGGACCGGAATTCGCATCGCGGCCGGCCCTACGCTCGAAGCAGTGCCGGCAGCCAGCGAGGGGATCGGCGAAATGAACGCATCGCAAGCAAGCACCATCGTGGCGCCTACCCCTACTGAGACCGTTAACGACGGACCTGAGTCTGAATATACTCAGCAGCCGTTAGAGGAAGTGCTACAGCGTCACGGTGGTGCCGCAACGTCCACCGATACAGCCTTCGGTACTTTGTTCAGACTATGGGGCGTGGAACACCGACAGGACGCACCGAACGCTTGCGATCAGGCGGAGATGCACAATCTGTTTTGTCTGTACCAACGCGGTTCCCTGTCTGAGGTACAGAGCCTCAATCGGCCAGTCATATTGAACCTGCACGACGATTCAGGCTCACCGCATCATGTTGTTCTACAAAGTATGGGCGATTACCGAGGCACGATCGGTATCGGCAGAAATACTTTTTCCGTGGCTCTGGGTGACGTTGCTGACCACTGGTTCGGCGACTATCTGTTGTTGTGGCGACCACAGACAGGTGAACAGACATCGTTCTATCCGGGTATGCGCGATCCTGGGGTCGGCTGGTTGCGGGAAAGCCTGGCGACCATCCAGGGTCGACCCATCGCACCGATGAACTCGGATCATTATGATCAGGATCTCGAGGCTCGCGTGAAGGATTACCAGAAAAGTCGCCGCCTCGATGTTGATGGCTTGGTGGGACAACAGACTCAGATTGCAATCAATTCCGATCTGGGCACGTCCGGCATTCCGAAACTTGTAACGGTAAATTAGAGGCCATGTCGTTCATCCTTGATGCGCTGCGTAAGTCGGAAAACGAACGCCGGAGGCATACCTCACCAGAACTTGCGGATGTGCGGGTCACACCCACGAAGCAACACCGCAGTCCCTGGGTTGCAGTGGTTGCCGCGCTTCTGGGTGCAAACGTCATCCTGTTGGCAATTTTCTGGTTTGGCTGGTATCGAAATTCAGATTCTGTTCCCGCTTCTAATGGTGAACGGGCAACATCGACCGCGGCACCAAAAACTGGCCCTGGAATCGGCGCGACGGCAGAGAGTCTCCGCGTCCGGAATCTATCCAAAGAAGCCGAGCGCAGCAGGACCGTACCTTCCTCGGCGGTACAACAATCCGGGAACATCGCTGCCGCGCCGGTTGCAGATAGCGAACCCACGCCTCGCCGCAACCCGGCCTACGTTAATCTGCCAACCATGAATGAGGCCATCGTTGCCGGCAATCTATCGGTGCCGCCGTTGCATCTCGACATCCACGTCTATAGTCCCTCGCCCGCGGAGCGATTCGTGTTTATCAACATGGCCAAATACCGTGAAGGTGACCGATTGCAGGAAGGCCCGGCTGTGGAAGAGATTACCGAGTCGGGCGTGGTAATGATTCATCAGGGCAGCCGCTTCCTGTTAAGCAGAGATTAAACGGCTTGATAGCTGAATGAATTCGGGCCCACACGCCAGCATCAGATACCTGGACGGTAAGCGCCTCAAGCGAAGTCTATGCGCGGGCTTCGAGCGCATCGTCGCCGAGCAGGAACCGCTGAACCGAATCAACGTCTTCCCTGTTCCAGACGGCGACACGGGTACGAACCTCGCTCTTACCGTCGCCACGATTACCGATGCATTGCGCCAGTTCGATTCACGGCATGCCGGCGAGTTGCTGACCCGCGTTGCAGATGCCGCACTGGACGGAGCCAGGGGCAACTCCGGGGCAATATTCGCCCAATTCTTTCAGGGTTTGGCCGATGCCCTCGGTGACCGAGAAAGAATCCACGCCACCGAATTCGCCGCTGCGTTGAAGGCCGCCGACGAATACGCTCGCACCGCTCTCAGTTCACCGAAGGAAGGCACAATTATCACCGTCATCGGCGCTTACGCGGAAGCGATCCGTGGTTGCGCGGACAGGGATGGAGCAGCCGACTTCACCACACTTTTGCATGCGGGGCTCGAGGTAGCCCAGAAATCGCTGCAGGCCACCACCGATCAGCTAGAGGAACTCCGGCGAGCCGGTGTGGTCGACGCCGGGGCCAGGGGTTTCGTCGTGATGCTCGAGGGCATTGAGGCATTCCTGCGGCAAGGATCGCTGACTGCCGCAGCTGAGCCAAGCAAACTCTCGGTGGCAAACCCATCAACCCTGAATGCTGCGCAGTGGAGCGGAACGGTTGATCATCGCTATTGCACGGAGTGCGTGCTGAACGGCCAGAATATCGATCTCCGCAAGTTGCGCGAATGCCTGACAGATCTCGGTAGCAGTCTGGTCGTCGCGGGCAATCAGAATAAGATCAAGATTCACATTCACGTTGACGAGCCTTCAACCGTGTTCGATGTCGCTTCAAACTTTGGCGCCGTCAGTGATCAAAAGGCCGATGATATTTTGCATCAGACCGAGACGATGCGCCTCGCCAATCGGCGTATCGCCATCGTAACCGACTCCGCGGCGGACATGCCCGACTCGGCCATACACGATCTGGATATTCATATCGTGTCGTTGCGAATCAGTTTTGGTAGCGAAACCTATCTCGATAAAGTGGGCCTGACTCCCGAGCAATTCCTTCAGGAGTTGGTAAGCAATCCCGAGCGTGCGCGAACCTCGCAGCCGGCCCCGGGTGATTTCAGGCGCATGTATGACTATCTCGGATCTCACTTCCAACATGTGATCTCGATCAGTCTGACCAAAAAGGCCAGCGGTACCTGGCAGGCGGCCGCCACCGCCGCACAACGGGCGCAGAGATCAGAGCATATTACCGTTGTTGACAGCAGGAACGTATCGCTGGGACAGGGTCTTATCGCAATGCATGCCGCTGAATGCGTTCGGGCCGGTTATTCGCTTGACGGAGTGCTCACATCGGTGGACGAGATCGCTGCACAGACGCAGACCTTTGGCCTCGTCACAGATTTGAGCTATGCGGTGCGGGGTGGTCGCATCAGACCTTCGATCAAGTGGCTGGCGGATCGCCTGCGACTGACGCCAATACTGAGCAACACCATTGACGGGACGATCGGAGTCAGGAACTTCATGGCTGGGCGTCGGGATTTGCTGCGTCGCTTTGCACGCCACGTTGCCCGACGAACGCAGCCGGGAAAGACCTATCGCGTTGCGATTGGCCATGCCAATTGTCAAGACGATGCCAACCGGCTGCGTGAGGAACTGCTGGACAAACTACCCGGTATTGAATCGAGTTATGTCACGGAGCTCGGCTCGGCCGTCGGCGTACACGCCGGCCCGGGTGCGCTGCTGGTGTCCATTCAGGAATACCGGCCATTGAGCAGTAACGGCCGCAGTAAACACTGAGCAAATTGCAGCTTAAGCGGCGCGTTCAATCAGTGTGGGACCCTGATTTGCCGGATTGTTCACGGTCCGGTTGACTGGCCATGCCTGAATTTCCTCGTCGTTATAGGATTTCAGCACCGCAATCAGCGCCTCCGGTTCGCGCTCTGCCTGGATCCAGTCCATCGTTGTGGGCAAATCGAGGATGACGGGCATACGGTCGTGAAGCTTGCCGATCGACTGGCTCGCCATTGTCGTAATGATCGTGCATGTCTCCAGCGGGGGACGATCATCTGTTTGCCAGCTCTCCCACAAGCCCGCCATGGCGAACGGGTGATCGGTCTTAAGCGAAATAAAATACGGCGTCTTGCGCCCATCTTCCGTGTGCCACTCATAGAAACCGTCGGCCAGGATTACGCATCGACGGCGTTTGAACGCTTGGCGAAACGCCGGTTTCTGGGCGACCGTCTCCGCGCGAGCGTTGATCATCCGGTTACCGATAACAGCATCCTTTGACCAGAAAGGTACCAGCCCCCATTTGAGCATCGCCGCCTCTGGTTGGGTATCGGCCTGTTGGCGGATCACGGCTACTTCCTGAGAGGGCGCCACGTTGTAACGGGGCTCTAACGCAAACGGCACCTCAATGCCGAAATACTCCTGCACCGCTTCCCGGGGCGAGAAAAATGCAAAGCGGCCACACATGAGAACCCCTCACTCCCGGATGCCAACGCCCCGGTTGAGCAGGTACATACAGAACCAGAACAGTCCCACAACGAAGATCAGTATGATCACATAGGCCCGAACGATGCTGATATCCGAAACGCCGAGCATTCCATAACGCAAGCCATTCACCATATAGAGAATCGGATTGAACGTGGACAGCCGGGCCCAGAAATCCGGTAACAGCGAAATCGTGTAGAAAACACCTCCCAGGTAAGTCAGGGGGCCGAGCACGAACGACGGAATGATCGCCACGTCGTCGAACTTCTTAGCGAAAATCGCATTGATCATTCCACCCATGGAGAAAACGAACGCCGTCAGTATCACCATGCTGACTGCGATGAACGGATGCTGTACCTCGATCGGCGTGAAGAACAGGGCGACGATGGTTACAACCAGGCCCACAGCCATACCTCTCACCACGCCGCCGGCAACGTGCCCGAGTACGATGACCCAGTTCGCCATTGGCGCCACTATCATCTCCTGCAGATGTCCCTGGAACTTGGCCGCAAAAAATGATGACACGACGTTGCCATAGGAATTGGTGATTACCGACATCATGATCGAGCCGGGAGCCATATACTGCATATAATCAAAGCCGCCCATTTCACCAATGCGCCGCCCGATCAGATTGCCGAAGATGATGAAATACAGTGTCATCGTGATTGCAGGCGGGACAATCGTCTGGATCCAGATTCGCAGCACCCGAGTGCATTCCTTCGTAACAATCGTGTCAAGGGCAATCAATTGATGCTGAAAATCCATCTGCAAATTCCCTAAAGGTTAAATTCCTCAACGACCTGCTCTTGGTCGCGCTCATTTTCCCGGCGCTGAATCAAGCGCACAAACAGTTCTTCGAGACGATTGGTCTTATTGCGCATGCTGATGACTTCGACACCGGCCGTTGACAACGCACTGAAAAGGCTATTGAGATCCTGGTCCTTGTGTATTTCAACCTCGAGTTCGTGGTCGTTAATCCTTGCCACATCGAATCCGTTGACTTTTGGTGCAATGTCGACCGCTTGACGAAGATTCAGGACGAACACCTCCTGGTGCAATTTTCGCAGCACCGCCGACATTCGATCGTCCTCTACGATCACACCGTCATCGATAATCGCAACATGACGGCAAAGGTTTTCAGCTTCTTCAAGATAATGGGTGGTCAGAATTATTGTCGTCCCGTTACGGTTGATGGTCCGCAGGTAATCCCACATGGATCGGCGAATCTCGATATCCACGCCGGCCGTCGGCTCGTCCAGTATCAGCAGCTTGGGCCCATGTACCAGGGCGCGGGCAATCATCAACCGCCGCTTCATGCCGCCTGAAAGGTTACGTGCCGTCTCGCCTCGGCGATCCCATAGCTGCAGTTCGCGCAGCACCGTCTCGGTGCGTTGGCGCGCCTCACGCCGCCGTATGCCGTAGAATCCGGCCTGATTGACAACACAATTAAACACCTTGTCCCACTGGTTGAGATTGAGTTCCTGGGGGACCACGCCAATATAGGCTTTCGCGGCTTCGAGCTCGCTATCGATGCTGTGCCCGAAGACCTTCACGTCCCCCGAGGTCTTGTTGACCAGAGATGTCACGATACCGATCGCCGTGGTTTTGCCAGCACCGTTCGGACCGAGCAGGGCAAAGAAATCGCCTGCTTTGACCTTCAGATCAATACCCTTCAGGGCCTCAATCCCGTTCGGATAGGTCTTCCACAAATCCTTGATCGATAGCGCATGCATGACGGCGCATTTTGCCCCGTCACCCCGCACAAGCCAAACAACGAACGGCGCCTTGTCCTAAGAGCGACGGTAGGCGGCCGTCCGCCCGGTGGTCCGGGGCCAGCTCTGGGCGACGGTCAGGGGCACAATGCTCAGGCGCGACAGCGCCCGCAGATGCTGGTCGGGGATCGACACCGAGCCAAGCAAATCCGGCCAGAAGCGCGGATGGCCACACAACCGAGCTTGCAGCAGTGTGGCTGCATGTTGGGCATGTTGGCGTATGCGCGAAAAACTCAGTTCGGACAGCATCCTGTATGCGTCCCTGTTCAGACCAATGCACAACCTAGTTAACAGAGGGTGTCCGTGGGTTGACTGCCACATATAGGTCAACAGGCTGGCAGCAAACACCTCAATATCGCGGCGACATGCTGCCGACGCGCCATCATCGCGGTGCGCTCCGTCGGTTATTGCCGGTACTGAATCCGGCCCGGGCAACCACGGGAACTCGGCCAGCAAGCAAGGAGTAGACGCTATCGCTTCGCGCTCCGTCGCGCCGAACGAGGCCAGCTGCTCCACCAGTAGCGGATCCAGACCAAATATCTGTTGCTGGCCTGCCTGCTCAACATGTGCCAGTAGGTGGAGAAATTCGCGATTTAGCTCGGTGATCTCACTGTAGATGCGTGAATCGGGTGGTTTTCGCTGCATTGGGATACTCCGGTCGATGAACTCGGATTATACTATATATGTGTCTTACGGCCCATAAAATGTATTTTATACCTAGAAATCACCTCTGAGACCCATTAATCAAGAAATATTGGAGAATCACGGTGCGTGTAACAGATGACCGCTATGCCGGCGAACTGGCGAAGTTCGACCTTGCGATCCGCATGATTGGACACGAGGCCCGGACAGGGACAATCCGGGCCTGCACAGGTTTTACCGAAGACCGTATCCGAAAAATTTACTCGACCTATTTCAAGCTCCGGCCTGGGATTACCGTCCGCCGAAAACGCGGGAAGTCGCCGACACAGATAACCGGTTTCGTCAGTTCCTCGCGTCGGCAGTCGGAGGCAACGCTCATCGCCTGTCTGTTGCTTTACACGGGCGCGATAGACCTCGCAGCTCGCGGCCCGGTGAAATCCGTGGGTGTCAGTTCAGTGTCCCTCGGCCAGCGCGTCTGCGACGCATTCGAGGTCTACCGGGCGCTACAACCGGAGCCGCAGTTTTCGTTCGAACGCGTTTGGGGACTGTACCGTGCACTGGCCGTCGCAAAGGAACTGTATTTCGCGCGCTGTGGGATTTGCGAAGGTCCTTATGTGCAGGATGCTTACGCGCTCGATTATCAGCGCTGCCCGTTCTGCGAATTGAAGGATCGTCCTGCACAGGTGTAGGCTGAACGCATTAGATGGTCCCAACAAACCGCGGATCAAAGGTGAAAACAATCCGAACCTTTTTTTCCGGAAGCCCGATTCAGCGATCCAGCAAGTTGAGAGCAGATTCGGACGATCTGTACAGGGCGTACCGCCATCCGGACACCCGTTTTCTGCCCGTGTGGCAGTCCCGCTGCCTGGTAGCCGAACAGCGTGCGGTGTTGCTCGGGAAAAGCGAACTGAGCGCATATACCGATGGCCCCGACGATGTCATCTTTCTCGGCAGGCTTGATGAGCGATTTATTTTTGCTTTGGCACTGCCGGACCACGCTGACCCTGCTGGAACAGCGCAGGCGGAATTCATCGAAGTACGGAAATTAATCGGCCAGGTCGACGAGACCGATGCCGGACTGCTGGCCTACGCCCGGGCTATGGTGAACTGGCAGCAAAGCCACGCGTACTGCAGCATCTGCGGCACGCGCAACCAGGCAATCGAGGGCGGGTTTGTCATGCAGTGCGGCGATGTAAATTGCGCCCAAAGGTCGTTTCCGCGGCTAGACCCGGCGATCATCGTGCTCGTAATCGACCGGGCGCTCTGCCTTTTGGGTCGTCAGCCCAGCTGGCCCGAAGGGCAGTTTTCCACGATCGCGGGCTTTGTCGAACCGGGTGAGAGTCTCGAAGACGCCGTGCGCCGTGAGGTTGCCGAGGAAACCAATATCGCAGTCGGGGACTGCCGATATCTGGCGTCGCAGCCATGGCCGTTTCCATCCGCGCTGATGATTGGCTTTCATGCCGAAGCCGGCTCTCAGTCGATCCGCCTCAACGATGCCGAACTCGCTGAAGCCCGCTGGATTTCGCGCGAGCAGATCGTCGAACGCGAGGTGATGCTGCCGCCATCGGCATCTGTTGCCTATCGATTGATCGAGGCCTGGTTCGATTCAGGCAGCGACCAGCCGCTGGATGCGCTGGTGCCAGCCGCATCGAGCTGGCGCAGGCGCTAGGCGGGCCCGATGCCTGTATACCGACCGTTGCCGGGTTCGTGCGGCAAGCGCTCTCTATAATCGTCACATGTGTCTGCTGACTATCGCTTGGGGTGCCCATCCGGACTACCGACTGGTGTTCGCCGGAAATCGGGATGAGTTTCATGACCGGCCTGCAGCGCCTGCCGAGTGGTGGTCCGATGCGCCCGCCGTGTTGGGCGGCAGAGATCTTCGTGCCGCCGGCAGCTGGCTGGGTATCAGCCGCTCCGGACGAATAGCGGTGGTAACAAACCAGCCTGGATTGGAGCCAGTGGGGAACGCGCGGGCATCGCGAGGTGCTCTGGTAACCGATTTTTTGACCAGCGAGGTACCCGTCGATGCTTACGCTGCGGCGCTTGCGCGTGAGGCTACCGAATATGCGGGATTTGGTCTCGTCATCGGCGACCTTGATCAAATGCGCTATGTCGCGCACGAAGATCAACCCGGCACGGTCGTTTGTCGGGCACTGGAACCCGGATGTTTCGGTCTGAGCAACGCCAGCTACGGCACCGACTGGCCAAAGATTGCGTATCTGAAGTCGGGTATCGCGGAACTGCTGGAGCACGACCGCGTCAGCGAAGTGGCCGTTCTCGAACTGTTGGAAACGCGCAGGCCGCAATCACCGGGTCCTTTCGCCGACCCGTTGACAAAAATGCAGACGACACCGTTCGTACTCGGTGAACACTATGGCACCCGCGCTGCCACCATCATTATTGTGGACGGGCTTGGACACTGCCGCTTCATGGAACGCCGCTACGATGCGGCTGGCCGGGTCAGTGGTGAATCGACGGAGTCATTCACGATCGGCCCCGTCGGCTGATGCGTCAGCCGCTGACAGGATCGCTTGACAACGGGCGGGGAAAAGGTATTATGCACATACGATTAATGTTATGCGCATATATATGCAATGCCAGCGATTCTAGAAACCCGCCAGCGGCGCCAGCAGGCCATCTTGGCGATCCTGCAGCGCCAACCCGTCCAGCGCCAGGCCGAACTGGTGGGCTTGCTGCAGAACGAGGGCATAGACGCGACCCAGTCCAGCGTCAGCCGCGATCTCCAGCATCTGGGGATCAGCAAGCTTGGTCAGGGCTATTACCCGCAAACGGACGCCAATACGGGACCGCGGACGGACCGCGATCAAGTTGCCGGTTTTATCCGGGATATCCAGGCCGCTGGGCCTAATCTGACGGTCATCCAAACGGCCATCGGCGCAGCTCAGCGGGTCGCTGTATTTCTGGACCGAAGCGGGTGGCCGGAAATCGTGGGCACGCTGTCCGGTGACGATACAATTTTCATAGCGACGCGAAACGGGCAGGCGCAACGACGATTGCGGACCAGACTCAGATCGAGTTTCCCGGAATAGACAGCGCGGCTCTCGACTGTCCGCGGCTGACAAAATAGATCCGGCGACGATTGTTCCAGTAGGGGTCGAGTGCCCCGATAACCGATGATGATGACAAACACCATGCAAGACGAATCTCCCATTGTCCTGGCCTATTCGGGAGGTCTGGACACGTCGTTCTGTGTCCCGTGGCTGAAGGAAACCTACCAACGCCCGGTGGTAACCGTTACGGTAAATACGGGTGGCCTGGACGCTGCGATGGCGCAGGATCTGGAAGAACGCGCTATGGCTCTGGGTGCAGCTGAGCATGTTCTGATTGAGGCGCGCCAGGTGTTCTTCGACCGCGTTCTGAAGTATCTGATCGCGGGCAATGTTCGGCGTGGCCAAGCTTATCCGCTTTGCGTGGGTGCCGAGCGGGGCGTTCAGGCGACACTGCTGGCGGAATTGGCGCAAGCCCGTGCATCCACAACGGTGGCACATGGGTGCACCGCCGCAGGCAACGACCAGGTTCGCTTCGAGGTCGCACTGAAAACCAGCAACCCTGAGCTCGAAGTGCTGGCGCCGATTCGGGATCAAGGCTTCGTGCGCACTGCGCAATTGGAATACCTTGAAAAGCACGGACTGCCGATTCCACCCTACGGTTCCGACTATTCGATAAACCGGGGATTATGGGGCGTCACCATCGGCGGCAAAGAAACGCTGGATTCCGTCGAAAGCATTCCAGAATCCGCCTGGGTATTGTCCGCGGACGCGTTCAAATCGCCAACCGATCCGGAACGGCACCGCATTGAATTCGCAAAAGGCGTGCCGGTGGCTTTTGATGGACAGCACCTGGCTCCGGTGGAGCTCATTGAGGCTGTCGAAAAAGCCGCGAGCGCATTTGGCATTGGTCGCGGTTTGCACCTCGGCGATACGGTCCTCGGAACCAAGGGCCGCGTTGCCTACGAGGCTCCGGCCGCAGAAGTACTGCTAACCGCGCATCGGGAACTGGAGAAATTGACGCTGAGCGCGCTGCAGCAACGGGTAAAGGACACGGTCGCTGCCGTCTACGGCGATCTCGTGCATGAGGGCAAACAACTCGATCCGGTTTGCCGGGATATTGAGAACCTGCTGGAGTCGTCCCAGCAGCGGGTCAGCGGCAGCGTGAAACTTCTGTTTCGCCCTGGTTGCCTGTTTATCGAAGGGGTGACGTCACCCTATTCTTTGCTCGCCGCAACGCGCGGCGTTTACGGTGAAACCGCCGGCGAATGGACGGCGGCTGACGCGCTTGGGTACTCACGCATCCTGTCGCTACCAGGCATTCTGCAAAATCGGGCCGCAGCCGGGTCAGAACAATGAAGACCATCATAGCTGACAAGCTTGCCTCCGTTGCACAGCACCAAAACATCACCCGTGAAATTCGAGTCAGTGCCGATATCCCTTGTGAAGAAGGTGTTTTGATAGCCGCTGAAGTGCTGAACAATAAGGCAAGCTACAACACACTTGAACTCATCAGCGGCCGCATGGCGCAAGTTAAGCGGGGCGACATCATCGTCGGAGCACTTGGCCACCGAAAGGCGCTGTTCGGTTACTCGGGTCATCTTCCCGAAAGCCTCTCACCCGGCGATACGCTGCAGCTATTGAACATAGGTGGCGTTCTCGGTGTTTGCGATTCCGTTAACGCATCCTTCGGCCCTCCCTTCGATGCACGGGTGCTCGGTGCCGTGCTGGATTTTCCTTATCTTGGCGAGCGTATCGGTGTACCCGCCCGCGTCGGCGCCGAGGCTCTGCAGGAAAACCCGCCACTCGATACCCATGGAGTCCCGGTGGTTGCGCTGGTCGGCACCTGCATGAACTCGGGCAAAACCGCTGCCGCATGCGCAGCCGTCAGCCGGCTGCGCCACCAGGGGTTTACGATCGATGCGTTCAAAGCGACCGGCGTTTCACTCCGTCGCGATGTTCTGGCGATGGAAGATGCCGGAGCGCGAAATACACTCATATTCACGGATTTCGGCGTCGTCAGCACGACCGCGGATAACGGTCCGCCCGTGACGCGCGCGATGTTGTCGCGGCTGTGCGCCAATCGTCCGGATGCCGTCGTGTTCGAATTAGGTGATGGCGTACTCGGAGCCTACGGCGTGGAAGAGATCCTAAAGGATCCTGAGATTCGGCAGTCTTTGTCCTGCCTGGTTCTGTGCGCCAACGATCCCGTGGCTGCATGGGGTGGCGTCAAACTACTCGATGAGGAATTCGGGCTCACACCCGACCTTGTGACCGGGCCGGCCACTGATAACCGAGTCGGCAAAGACCTTATTCAGGAGCGCCTCGGCATACAGGCTATTAACGCCTTGACCGATGGCGTGGCCTTTGGGGACGCCGTGCAGACGGTGCTCGGGCTGAAAACAGCATGAACGATTCGATTCCAGCGGTTATTCTCGGTGGTACCGGCTACGTTGCCGGCGAATTGCTGCGACTGATTATTCAGCACCCGCAGTTGTACCTGTCAGCAGCCGTTTCAGAAAGCCAGGCCGGTGTGCCGATTCGGACGGTTTTCCCGAACCTGCATGACAGTTTTGGGGACCAGACCTTCGTTCCGCGGGAACGGCTGACAGAACACCTTTCTGGCAAGGTCGCCGTATTTTCCGCGGCACCCCACGGTGCCAGCGCTGCATTGGTTGCGGACACCATCGCCGCAGGAGCCGAACGCAGTGCCGAATTAGCCATTGTGGACACCTCCGCGGATTTTCGTTATGCGACGGCGCCCGAATACGAGGCGGTCTATGGACGGCCACACGGGGCGCCGGATCTGCTGGATCGGTTCACCTGCGGCGTTCCCGAACATCTTTCAGCAACACCATCGGCGTATATCGGGCACCCGGGTTGTTTCGCGACGGCAATATTGCTGGCGGCGGTTCCGCTGCTGACTCTCAAGCTCGTCGGGCCCGAGATATACGCAGTTGGCATCACGGGGAGCACAGGCTCCGGCCGCAAACCAGCACCAAACACCCATCATCCGTTGCGGCACGCAAACCTGTTTGCGTACAAACCGTTGACTCATCGACATGCGCCGGAAGTCGCTGCGGTTTGCCGGTCGCTAACGGACATCGAACTGGTGCTGCGCTTTGTTCCGCATTCCGGCCCGTTCGCGCGGGGCATCCACATGACTTTGCAGGCACAGCTTACAAGCCCCGTGTCTGAAACAGAGCTTAGACAGGCGCTGCGGGATTTCTACGCGGATCACCGGTTCGTGCAAGTGGTAGACGGCACACCACATCTGAAAGATGTCGTCGGCAGTAACTATTGCCATTTGGGCGTAGCAGTCGACGGAAACTCGCTGGTGCTTTTGTCCGTTATCGATAATCTGGTCAAGGGAGCTGCCGGCGGCGCGATGCAATGGATGAATCGGCAACTGGGGTTCGATGAATATGCCGGACTCAACGTGCTTGGACCGGCCTGGATATGAATACGCAAATCGCAGTTCCGGAACACGCTCGCGCTGCAGAGGCACGGCACCTCGTGCAAGTCTATGCACAATTGGGTATCGAGCCGGTTTCAGCGGCCGGCGTACATATCCAGTGCCGCGACCGTCAGATTCTCGACCTTTATGGCGGTCATGCCGTGGCCGGACTGGGCTACGCGCATCCGGCGATCCTCCGGGCTTTGGTCGAGCAGGCGGAGTTGTTAACGTTTCAGACGAACGCGGTCGCTCTGGAGATTCGCGCACGCGCCGCAGCCAAGCTGGCGGAGTTTGCGCCCGCCGGGCTGGATCAGGTTTTTTTCGTCAACACGGGTGCCGAGGCGAACGAGAATGCCTTACGCATCGCACTCAAGCACACCAAACGCGAGCGGATTCTCGCGATTGAGCACGGGTTTCACGGCCGCTCTGCTGCAGCCGGTGCGGTGACGTGGGGTGCGGCACAGAAGTGGTACGCTTTTCCGCGTACCCCCTTCGACGTGGCGTTCATCGGGCGCAACGACAGTACCGCGGCGCAGGAAATGATCGACGGCGACACGGCTGCGGTGATCGTGGAGCTGGTACAAGGCGTGGCCGGCGCCTACGCGCTGGAACGAGAGTTTGCCGAGACGCTGGCCAGCCGGTGCGCCGAGACCGGGGCGCTATTGATCGTGGACGAAGTGCAAAGCGGGATGGGACGCTGCGGGCATCCATTTGCCGCGGACGCCTATCAGATCAAGCCGGATCTGCTGACCGTTGCAAAGTCGCTGGGCGCCGGCTTTCCCTGTGGTGCTGTCCTGATGACAAGTGAGATCGCAGCGCATCTGGATACCGGCGATCTTGGCACGACATTTGGGGGCGGACCGCTTGCCTGCGCGCTAATCGAGACCGTCATCGATGAAATTATCGCGAATGATCTTATGGAGAATGTGCGTGTCGTTTCTGCTGCTTTGCTCGATGCGCTGCCGGTTGGTCCCGTAGAATCGGCGCAGGGTATGGGCTTCCTGATGGGATTGCGATGCAGTGCTCCGGCAAAGGTCGTCCGCGATGCATTACTGGAGCGGGGTATCCTCGTCGGGACCAGCGCCGACCCGGCGGTGATTCGCCTGCTACCACCGCTGGTGCTTGAACAAACGCATATAGAGGAGCTGATCGATGCGCTTGCAGACATGGGTTGAAACCGACTCGATGCGATCGGAGCACGAACTCGCAGAAGGTAGCGGTCAATGAAAGAATTTAACGACCTCGCTGCGTTTAAACCGGCACAGATCGTCGAGTTGTTGCGACTCGCAAAACAACTCGAGGAGTCGCCTGAACCTCGGGCGCTTGAGGGCAAGGTCCTCGCGCTTCTATTTCTTAGCCCTTCGCTGCGAACCCTGGCGTCTTTTCAGGCAGCCATGACGCGTCTCGGCGGCGGCTCATTTGTCATTTCCCCGAACATGTCTATACACGGACTTGAAACACGGCCGGGCATCGTCATGGACGGCGTCGCTGCGGAACATATACGTGAGGCAGTGCCAGTGATCGCTTCTTATGGCGATGCGATCGGGATTCGTGCGTTCGCCGAACGACGTAACCTGGAGGATGACCTGGACGACAAGGAATACATGGCGCTGCGCGAGCTGTGCGACATCCCCTTGATCAACATGGAGTCCGCGATCAACCACCCGTGCCAGAGTCTCGCCGATTGGAAAACCATGGATGATCTCGGGATCCCGGCAAACGGCGGAAAGTTTGTGTTGACCTGGGCTTTTCATCCGCGCGCGCTGCCCTTGGCGGTACCGGCGGCGACGGTCCATATGGCCGCGATGCGCGGCATGAATGTGACCGTGCTGCGCCCGGACGGTTTTGAACTTCCGGACAGCATCATGCATAAGGCCCGCAAGGCTGCGGCCGCAAGCGGCGGCTCGGTCGAGGAAACTTCTGACCGGGCCGGCGCCATGAACGGAGCACACGTCGTCTATGCCAAGTCCTGGTCGGCCACCCGGCACTATGGAGACCGCCCTGCCGACGACGACCTGCGGCGTGGTCTGGAAGATTGGTGCGTGGACGAACCCTGGTTTGACAGTGGGGCGGAAAACTGCCGTTTCATGCACTGCCTCCCTGTGCGGCGAGGCGTGGTGGTATCAGACCGGGTGCTGGACGGACCGCGCAGCGTCGTAATTCAGGAAGCTCGCAATCGAATGTACGCCCAGATGGCGGTCCTTTACAAAATGCTTGGGCCAACACCGTCATGATACGAACCACAGGTAACCGAGACATCGTGGTGGCAGCGCTGAAACACGCGGCACCATATATCCGGATGTTTAAACGCAAGGTCTTTCTCCTCAAAGCGGGGGGGGAGTTATTTACCGACAGTGACGCAACTCACGCGTTGATCGAGCAGATCGCGATACTGCACCAGGTCGGTGTGCGGGTCGTGCTGGTTCATGGTGGTGGTCCGCAGTCAACAGAAATGGCCGAGGCATTGGGACTAAGCACCGAGATTATTCAAGGGCGGCGGGTAACCGACGAGAGCGCGCTCGACGTCGCAGCAATGGTCCTGAACGGGCAGATAAACACGCGCATTCTCGCAGCATGCCGAGAACTCGACGTGCCGGCCGTCGGCATCAGCGGCGTGGATGGAGGCTTGATCTGTGCGACCAGGCGTCCGCCGGTTCGAATCGATGGCAGTGAATCCGATCCCGTAGATTTTGGTTTCGTTGGCGATATCGAGTCGGTCGATGCCGATATATTGCGGACTCAACTCGACAACGGTCTCGTGCCGATTATTAGCCCATTGTCCGCGGACTCCAACGGTACATTGCTGAACAT
>JAPUGB010000129.1 GCA_027293165.1 Gammaproteobacteria bacterium | reverse complement strand
TCGTCATCGGCCAGCCGGACACCACCTCGGCGAGAAGGGGACTTGGCCCCAACCGCATGGGCGGGATTACGAATGCCGTGCTTGATGAGAAGAATCAACGCTTGTTCGTTGCGGATGTGCCGAATAATCGTGTCATGATATTCGACGTGCATCCGGATCGCCTGACACACGACCCCAGCGCATACGATGTGATCGGACAGGATGACTTCGAGAGCCGAGACTCCGGTATCGGCCCTGGAAAGTTGACACGGCCGACCAGTCTGGCCTACGACCCGGTGCACGAGCGGCTGTTCGTATCCGACCGGGGCAACAACCGGGTGCTGATTTTCGATGCCGATCCGGAAAATCTGGACGGCTTCGATGCAGCAATCGCCGTGATGGGGCAAGCAGATTTCGCCAGCCGCGAACCGCGCCAGTCCCTGGATGAATTTAAAGCGGAGAGCATCGCCTACGACTGGACGAATCAACATTTGTTTGTCTCTGAAGATCTCGAACACCGCATAATGGTTTACGACGCCCACCCCGATCGCGTGGGCGGTCAAACCAGGGCGCTTGCCGTCATCGGCCAGCCGGATGCTTTTTCCACGCAGCCCGCGGTTTCGGACACTCGCATCGCCATGCCCCGCATCACAGTGGATTCCGCGAGAGAGAAGCTCTATATCTCCGAGGGCTATCCTGCCGGCAACCGCATCACTGTCTGGGATATCTCATCCGGCAACCTTCGCACCGGGATGGCCGCACTTGATGTCATTGGTCACGAGACCGCCGACGGTGCAGCTGATTTCTTCAATCGCATGCCCCAGGGACACATCGATGGCCGCTCGCTTGCCGCCGCCAGGGCGGTAACCTTCGATTCAGTCGATCACCGGCTTTTCGTTTCAGACGAGTACAACCACCGCGTCGTCGTATGGCAGCTCGATGAACTCAACCGGATCGACAGTTACGCGGCACAATGGGTGCTGGGCCAACCGGATCTCAATAGCAGCCTGATGGGTGCGCCAGACGCGCACAATCTAACGGTACCCATCGGGGCCGCCTACGACACGTCCACCAAACGACTTTTTGTCGGTGATGGCTATCACAATCGAATCATGGTCTACGATGCCGCGCCCGGTCAGCTTGAAAGCGGCATGGCCGCCTCAGTGGTGATTGGTCAGCCTGATTTCAAGACCGTTACACGCACTGCCGGGCGGGCGGGCATCAATTTTGGTGTACGCATGGGCCGCGGCATCGCAAGTAACTTCCTGCCCATGGGATTTGCCGTCGACGAAGCCGGCCAGCGACTGTTCGTCTCCGATGGCGAGAACCACCGTGTCCTGATCTATGATATTCGGCGCGATGTCCTGCACAACGGCGCCGAGGCTATCGGCGTTATCGGTCAACCTGATTTCGGCAGCAACTCGCCGGGAACCGATGCGCGCGGCCTTAACGATCCCGGTCATCTCGCTTTTGACCCGGTTAACGAACGACTCTTTGTTGTCGACGCCAAGCACAAACGCGTAGTGGCATTCGATGTGAATGCGGATCGTTTCGAGAACAACCCCGCTGCGGTGGCGGTAATCGGCAAACCGAATTTCCAAACGCCACCGCCTCAAGGACCGGGCGGCGGTCCCTTTGCGGCGCCTCCCAGCCGCCCGCCCGCCATTTCGGGTCAAAGTTTCGTGGCGCCCAATGGCATTGCTCATGATCCACACAAGCAGTTGCTGTACGTTGCCGATGGCGGCGGAACATTCCGCATACCGGCCGACCGCATACTCGTTTTCGACGTAGACCCGGACCGACTCGAGAACGGCGCCACTGCTGTTGCAACACTCGGTGCACCGGATGCTGAAGCCCCGGCGGCGCGCACCTGGGGTGGTGCAGATCCGGTCCCCGGACAGTTCAGGGTCCGTGATACGCGCGGCATTGCACTGGATCATACCAACGGCCGGCTGTTTGCCACCGGCTCGTTCGAATCCCGTGTAGTGCAATTCAATTTCCCCCGAGCCACGTGGAAATACCGGATCGATCCGGCCGGGCTTCAGTCTTTTGCAACGCTGGACGCTGCGGATTTCGGTGCCAGATCGGATGAGGATTCTGTATCGGTGGCGCATTTGACAACCACCTCGGCTGCGCTGCCCGGCGGCGTTGTGATCTACAGCGCCAGCGAGCAAACGGTAGATGAAAGTACCGAGCGGCATAGTCGGCGACTGATCAGCGAGGCGGCGGTCACACTGTCCCCACTCAGCAGGCGAGCGACGATTTTTGTGGACGGCGATCCGCAGCGCAGACATACACTCTATATATACAACCCGGGCAGCCGAGACAGTGACCTCGTATTGTCCTTGCGTGGCGCACAGGGTCGCGTGTTACAGCGATGGGAGCGCACGGTAGCTCCGGGTGAACAACGGGCCCTGCAGATCGAAAGCCTTGGCGTCCCTGTTCCGCAAAACGCAACGCTGACCATCACCACACGAACACCGGTCGCGATAACGGCCTTGAGAGTGTCTGCGAATGGCCGCAATGAAACCATCCTGGCGCCGGCACCGATGGTGCTCGAGGCCGATTCTTCGGTGCGAACGACGCTGCCCTACTTCGTCAACGGCGGTGGACAAAGATCCGGGCTGGTCCTGATCAACCCGGGCGACGAGCCGGCAACCGGCAATGTGACCTTCCACGACAGTGCCGGGCAACGCCGGCCCCTGGGAACCGCCTCAGACGAATTGCGCTATGAGATACCGCCGCACTCGAGCTGGAGCATGGAAAGCGACGGTGCGGGAACGGTTGTGCAGCAAGGCTACGCGGTGATAGCGCCCGGAACCGGCGCAGTGCCGCATGCAGCCGCCATGATCGAACATTACCAGGGCGATATCTGGACGAATGAGAGCTCGACGTCGGGCGTGGCGACAACACTGGTCCGGTTTGCCGTTGACCTGCGACCCACCTTGATTCGCCACGGCAAGATCGACACGCTCCTGGTGCTGGTCAATTCCGCTGCCAATAGCCCTGCAACGGCGCGAGTGTCCCTGGCAGGGCAAGAGATTGCGGTGTCCACACTGGCCCCCGGCACTCAGACCGTATTAAGCATCAGAGAACTTGCTGGCGCCGCCGCTCACGGCGTCGTCACTGTGAACAGCGAGACCGCTATAGTCGTCGCTGCGCGTCAGACGACGTTGAACATTC
>JAPUGB010000128.1 GCA_027293165.1 Gammaproteobacteria bacterium | reverse complement strand
CTGGTCTATGTCGGTGCAGTCATGGTCCTGTTCCTGTTCGTTCTCATGATGCTCGATATCGATGTCGCTAGCATGCGCGCTGGATTTGCCCGCTATGCTCCGGTCGGCATGCTGGTTGGGGCAATCACGATCGGCGAGCTGTTGAGCGTAATCTGGCTGCGCAGCCAGGGATTGCCCGTGTTGGCGCAACCGTTGCCTCACGGGCCCGACTACAGCAATACCAAAGAACTTGGCGCAGTTCTCTACACGGAGTACGTATACGCTTTTGAATTGGCCGCGTTTATTCTGCTGTTAGCTATTGTCGCTGCCATCGTGTTGACATTACGTCATCGGGAGGGGTCGAAAGTACAAGACATCTCCAAGCAGGTAGCGGTCAGGGCAGAGGACCGGATCACGCTGGTCAGCATGGACGCGGAATCGGAATAATGTTGACGCTGACTCATTTTCTCACGCTTTCTGCAATTCTTTTCTCTATCAGCATAGCCGGCATTTTCATCAACCGTAAGAATATGATTCTTCTGCTCATGTGCATTGAGCTGATGTTGCTTGCCGTGAACTTCAATTTCATCGCCTTATCCCGATATCTGGACGACATAGCCGGCCAGGTGTTCGTGTTCTTTGTCCTAACCGTGGCGGCGGCTGAAGCCGCAATTGGCCTCGCAATTCTCGTTATCGTGTTTCGAACGCGACAAAGCATCAATGTCCAGGATCTGGACTCATTGAAAGGATAAGCGTTGGAGACGATTTACCTGGCAATTCCATTGGCACCCCTTGCAGCTGCGATCATTGCAGGCCTGTTCGGGCGAATGATTGGGCGATCGGGCACCCACTGGATCACGATTATTGCGGTTGCCCTGTCATTTGCTCTATCGGTTCTGGTTCTGCAAGACCAGCTCGTTACCGATCGAGTCTTTAACGGCAGTGTTTACACCTGGATGGTCGTGGACGGGGTGAACATGGAAATTGGATTTCTGATCGACCGTTTGTCCGCCTTGATGATGGTGGTGGTGACATTTGTGTCATTCATGGTCCACGTATATACGGTGGGCTACATGCATGACGATCCCGGTTACCAGAGGTTTTTTTGCTACATCTCGCTATTTACCTTCGCGATGCTGATGCTTGTTATGGCGAACAATTTTTTGCAATTGTTTTTCGGCTGGGAAGCAGTAGGCCTCGTTTCCTACCTGCTAATTGGATTTTGGTACACGCGGCCAACGGCGATTGTTGCGAATCTAAAAGCCTTTCTTGTCAATCGGGTGGGAGATTTCGGTTTTCTGCTCGGAATCGCGACACTGCTTTTTTTCACCGGCAGCCTTGATTATGTGGAGGTCTTCGCCACTGCTGAATCTCTGCAGAATCAGTACATTGAAGTGTTCGCCGGCATTCCCTGGTCGGCTGTATCCGTCGCTTGCATACTGCTATTTGTCGGCGCGATGGGCAAATCTGCACAAATGCCGCTGCACGTGTGGCTACCCGATTCCATGGAGGGGCCGACCCCCATCTCAGCCCTGATCCATGCCGCGACGATGGTGACCGCAGGCGTGTTCATGGTCGCCCGCATGTCGCCACTGTTCGAATATTCCGAAGCGGCGCTGAGTGTGGTGCTGGTAGTGGGGGCTACCACGGCGCTATTGACGGGCTTGCTGGGAATCGTGCAGAACGACATCAAACGCATCATTGCGTATTCGACTTTGTCCCAGCTCGGTTACATGACCGTCGCCCTGGGCTCATCCGCGTACGCAGCCGGTATTTTCCACCTGACGACGCATGCCTTCTTCAAGGCACTGCTATTCCTGGCGGCAGGTTCAGTCATTTTGGCGCTCCATCACGAACAGGATATTCGGAGGATGGGCGGATTGAAGAAATACCTGCCAATCACCTATTGGACCTTCCTGGCCGGTGCATTGGCATTGATTGGGTTCCCGGGCACTGCCGGGTTTTTCTCAAAGGATGCCCTAATCGAAGCAGTGGGCTATTCCACAACGCCAGGAGCCAGCTATGCCTTCGTATGTGTTGTCGCGGGCGTGTTTGTTACCGCCTTATACACATTCAGAATGTTTTTTCTTGTCTTTCATGGGCAAGAGCGTATCGATGAGGATGCCCGCCAACACCTGCATGAGTCTCCCTGGGTCGTCACGCTGCCTCTGATATTACTGGCGATCCCGTCGCTGCTGATCGGCTGGCCGACGATTGGTCCACTGTTATTCGGCGATTACTTCGGCAGTTCACTGGCTGTTTTGCAGCAACATGACGTGCTGCGGCAACTTGGCACGGGCTTCCCCGGTGCATTGGGGTTTTTGGAACACGCCCTGATGTCACCGGCAGTCTATTTGGCGGCCGCAGGTTTATTCGTCGCTTGGTACCTTTACCTGCGTAACCCGGACATCGTTCCAGCGTTGCAACGCCGCTTCAGCCATCTATATAAGCTGCTACTGAACAAGTATTACCTCGATGATTTCAACGACAAGGTGTTTGCGCGTGGCAGTCTCGCAATCGGCGATATGTTTTGGCGCGTTGGCGACGACGCCGTCATTGACGGCGTATTCGTCGACGGCTCAGGGCGTTTGATCGGCTGGGTTTCCGGAGTATTAAGCCGATTCCAGACGGGGTATCTCTACGGTTATGCGTTTGCGATGGTTATTGGGCTGTGTGCCCTGACCGGTTGGATGTTGCTGAGCGGTTAAGCTGAGAGGGAATGCTGATCATGGCGGGTAGGTAGGTGTGCTCAGTACGTTAATCTGGTTACCGGTTTGCGGCGGAGTGGTGATTCTGCTGTTCGGGGATCGGACGATCGGTGACAGAATGCTGCGCCTTGATCGATGGTTTGCGTTGGGCGTTTCCGCTGCGACTTTTGTGATCGGCGTACTTCTCTACAGCCGGTTCGACACCACCACCCCGGCAATGCAATTTGTGGAACGCGTGCCATGGGTTAGCACGTTTCAAATTGAATATTTTCTCGGTGTCGACGGATTCTCGACGCCGCTGATTCTTTTGACCGCCTTACTGACTCCGCTTGTCGTGATCGCGGGCTGGGATGTCATCAAGGATCGTCCGGCTCAATACTTTGCTTCTTTTCTGATTCTGGAAGGACTGCTGATCGGGGTTTTCTGCTCCGTCGACGCGCTCCTGTTCTACGTTTTCTGGGAAGCGATGTTAATCCCAATGTTTATCATTATCGGGGTCTGGGGTGGCGAACGGCGGGTATACGCAACAATCAAGTTTTTTCTCTATACATTTCTCGGTTCGGTCTTGATGCTGGTAGCGCTCATCTACCTGTATTCCCAGGCGGGCACCTACAGCATCCTGGATTTTCATCAGCTGCCGTTGAGTCTAACCGAGCAAATTCTGATCTTTCTGGCTTTTCTCATAGCGTTCGCCGTCAAGGTACCGATGTGGCCCGTGCATACGTGGTTGCCTGACGCTCACGTCGAAGCACCTACGGGCGGGTCGGTGATTCTTGCAGCCGTATTGCTAAAAATGGGTGGCTATGGATTTGTACGCTTCAGCCTTCCGGTCGCACCGGATGCGAGTCAGCTGTTGGCCGGGTTGATGATCAGCTTGTCGCTCATTGCGGTGGTCTATATTGGATTTGTCGCTCTGGTTCAGAAGGATATGAAAAAACTCATTGCCTACTCGTCCATTGCGCATATGGGCTTCGTAACGCTGGGTTTCTTCATTGCTTGGGGAATACTGGACCAGACTGGCTCCGTCGTTGGGATTTCAATGGGTATCACCGGAGGCATGGTGCAGATGGTATCGCATGGCTTGATATCAGGTGCATTGTTCCTGTGCGTCGGCGTATTGTACGACCGCTTACACTCACGCCAGATCAGCGATTACGGTGGGGTTGTCAATACCATGCCGGTGTTTGCAGTTTTCATGGTGCTGTTTGCGCTGGCCAATGCCGGTTTACCTGGAACATCCGGGTTTGTTGGTGAATTCCTGGTCATACTTGCGAGCTTCAAGGCGAGCTTCTGGTACGCTTTTTTTGCCGGCACGACCCTGATATTGGGTGCGGCGTACACCTTGTGGATGGTCAAGCGCACGATTTTCGGTGCGGTTGCCAATGAGGGTGTTGCAGCGCTACATGATGTCAACTTCCGCGAAACCGTTGTGCTGACAGTTATCGCGGTGTTTGTGCTCGGGTTGGGTCTGTGGCCCGCGCCCCTGGTAGACCTGATGACCCCGACGGTGGATAACCTGGTCGCGCATATCACTCAGTCCAAGCTGTGACGGGCCAGCACTGAACATGCCGGATGTATCACCAGCCTTCGCCGAAATATTTCTCGCAGTGGGTATCTGCGTCGTATTGATTACCGATCTGTTCTTACCACAAGCTCGGCGCGACATTACCTACGTGCTGGCGCTGCTGTGCCTGGTGGGCACAGCATGGATCAGTTCCACGATTGAAGTGGGCAGCAGCCCCACGGTACGGTTTTCGGGTTTGTTCATAGCTGATCCGCTCAGCCAGTTTCTGAAGATCTTTGTTATCGCGATCGTCGGCGTTGCCTTCGTGTACTCCAGAGAATACTTGCGAGAGCGCGATCTTTATAAAGGGGAATATTACGTACTTGGCCTGTTTGCGCTATTGGGAATCATGGTCATGATTTCGGCATTCAGCATGTTGACCATGTATCTCGGCCTGGAAATGCTGTCGCTGGCGTTATACGCGATGGTTGCATTCGACCGCGAGTCCCCGATCGCTGCGGAGGCCGCCATGAAGTACTTCGTGCTCGGTGCGATAGCATCGGGAATCCTGCTGTATGGAATGTCAATCATCTATGGCGTGACCGGCAGTCTGCAGCTTGATCAAGTCGCCGCCAACCTGATGGCGAGTGGGCCTGGACAATGGAGCGCAGGGCTTGGCGTCGTTTTTATCCTGGTCGGCGTGGCATTCAAATTTGGTGCAGTGCCTTTTCATATGTGGCTTCCAGATGTTTACCAGGGGGCGCCGACATCGGTCACCCTGTTTATCGGTACCGCGCCGAAAATAGCCGCCTTCGCGATGGCAATAAGACTGTTGGTGGAAGGCCTGGGGCCGGAGGCTGCCACGTGGCAACCCATGCTGACGGTTTTGGCAGTCCTTTCACTGGCAGTTGGCAATATCCTCGCGATTGCCCAGACCAACATCAAACGCATGTTGGCTTATTCAGCCATTGCGCACGTGGGCTTTATTCTGCTGGGCTTGCTGGCGGGCAACGAGGCTGGGCGAGAAGCGGCGCTTTTTTATACGCTGATCTACGTCATTATGGCGGCCGGCGCTTTCGGCATGGTGATCCTGATGAGCCGGGCAGGATTTGAAGCGGACCGGCTCGATGACTACAAGGGATTGAACGCACGTAGCCCCTGGTTTGCCGGCATTATGCTGGTGCTGATGTTCAGCCTGACTGGCCTGCCGCCGTTCGCAGGGTTCTTCGCCAAATGGAGCATTCTGGCTGCGCTGGTGGACGCCGACAAAATCTGGTTAGCAGCATTAGCGGTTTTGTTTTCCGTTATCGGGGCATTCTACTATTTGCGAGTCGTGCGGCTGATGTATTTCGATCAAGGGCTCGATCGGACCGCCCCCGAGGCCGGACTGGATCTGCGTATCTTGCTGAGCCTCAACGGCTTGGCGCTGCTCGCGCTGGGCTTGTTTCCAGACTGGCTGCTGCGGATATGCACTGCTGTAATGGCTTAATTTTCGTTTGTAAATATTTGATAAATATATTATTTATCATAGTCTGGAAGTAACTCAGGCGACGTCGCTAAAGTTGCCAAGTTACTGAGAAATCGTTAGTATTCGTCGCCTGCGGTTGCGGGGTGGAGCAGTCTGGCAGCTCGTCGGGCTCATAACCCGAAGGTCGCAGGTTCAAATCCTGCCCCCGCTACCAGGATTTTGATAGGCATAGCCCCGCATGGGGCTATTTCTTTGTGAGAATGGCGCGTTTGCGTCGAACCTGTTGGCTGCAGGCTCACGCACGCGGATGGACAAAAAAATGGGCCGCTGGCCCATTTTTTGTTGGTTTCGCCGGGTCGCTGACCCGGGTCGGATGGAGTGTTTGACCGGTGCAACCGAGTCGTGACGAGTTGGTCGAGCTGCTGGAGCCTGCGGTGAAGGCACTGGGCTACGAGTTGGCTGATCTTGAGGCGCACCTGGGTGGCCCGAATGGTGTCCTGCGGCTTTTTATCGACGGCGATGCCGGGATCATGCTGGAAGATTGCGAGTTGGTAAGTCGGCAGATCAGCAGCGTGTTGGATGTGGCAGATCGGATTGGCGGGAATTACAGGCTCGAGGTTTCATCGCCGGGCCTCGATCGCCGCTTGTCGAAACAGGAACACTACGAGAAGTATGCGGGGAGTTTGATCAAGCTCAGGTTGAAGCGTCTGGTGCGGGGGCGAAAGAGGCTCAAGGGGTTGCTTCTGTCCCGGGATAGCGAGCATGTATTTTTGCGGATTGGTGATAAGGACATATCTATACCACTAGCCGAGATTGAAACGGCGCGTCTGGTTCCAGACCTGTAGGCATGAAGGAAGGAGCGAGTGGTCGCGCCCAGTGAGTTAGGACGATGAATAAAGAGATGTTGTTGGTGATCGAAACCGTCTCGAACGAGAAAGGTATCGAGAAGGAAATCATCTTCGAAGCCATGGAAGCGGCGCTTGCGTCGGCAACTCGAAAACGCTATGGCGAAGAAGTGGAGGTGCGCACAAGCATCGACCGCGAAACTGGTAGCTACGATTCATTCCGGCAATGGACGGTATTTGCGGACGACTCCGATGAACTCGAGTTTCCGGAGCGAGAGTTACGCATGATTGATGCGGTAGACATTGATCCCGATGCCGCTCCTGGGGGGATCGTTGAGGAACCTATAGAGTCCGTTGAGTTCGGACGAATTGCAGCCCAGACAGCCAAGCAGGTGATCGTGCAGAAGGTTCGCGAGGCTGAGCGACTGAAGGTGGTCGAGGAGTTTGAGGAGCGAGTCGGTGAACTACTGGGAGGGATCGTCAAGAGAGTAGATCGCAACGGGATATTCATCGATCTCGGCACCAATGCTGAAGGATTCATTCCGCGGGAAGCAATGATCCCAAGGGAACCGGTTCGCCCGCAGGATCGGCTCAAAGCATTGCTTTACGAAGTGCGCAGTGAGATGCGTGGCCCGCAGCTGTTTATGAACCGCACCTCGCCACAGTTTCTGGTTGAACTATTCAAGATAGAAGTCCCCGAAGTGGGACAGGGCCTGATCGAAATTCTCGGTGCGGCCAGGGACCCGGGACTGCGCGCCAAGATCGCAGTAAAGAGCAACGATGCGCGCATCGATCCCGTCGGTGCATGCGTCGGTATGAGAGGGTCGCGGGTCCAGGCCGTCTCCAATGAACTCGCCGGCGAGCGCGTCGACATTATCCTGTGGGACGAAAATCCGGCCCAGTTCGTTATCAACGCCATGTCGCCAGCCGACGTGACCTCGGTCGTGGTCGATGAAGAACGACACAGCATGGATATCGCGGTTGAAGAAGACAAGTTATCGCAGGCGATCGGTCGGGGCGGGCAGAACATTCGGCTTGCCAGTGAGCTCTCCGGATGGGAGTTGAATGTTATGACCGAGGCGGACGCCGACGAAAAGAGCGAGGAAGAGGCTAAAGAGTTACTGGAGGCGTTCAAGGAGCAGCTCGACGTCGATGAAGAAGTTGCGCTGATTCTCGTTCAGGAAGGATTCTCCACGATCGAAGAGATCGCCTATGTCCCGACGAGTGAGTTGGTGGGAATCGAGGAGTTTGACGATTCGATCGTCGAAGAGCTACGCAGTCGGGCTCGGGATGTCCTGTTGATTCGCGCGATCGCAAGCGAAGAAAAAATTGATGAAGCCGAGCCGGCCGAGGATTTGCTTAGCCTTGATGGAATGGACCGGGCTCTCGCTTTCGTGCTGGCGAGTCGCGGTGTTGTAACTCGGGAAGACCTTGCTGAGCAGGCTGTGGACGAACTCGCCGATGTCGAGGACCTCGATGAAGAGCGGGCCGCCGCGTTGATTATGTCTGCCAGAGCGCATTGGTTCGAAAACGAGGAACAGGCCGGCTGAGTGGCTTACTGTAAAGGTAACTAAGACAGATCATGTCCAGCGTAACGGTTACACAATTTGCTGAGGTGTTGAAAGTGCCAGTCGAGCGCCTGATGAGCCAGCTGGACGAAGCCGGCGTGAGCGTCGAAAGTGCCGACGCCGTAATCAGCGAAGAAGCCAAGATGGAGCTTCTGAACCACCTGCGCCGCAGCCACGGGCGCGAGGAAGACAAAAGGTCCGTTGCGCCGAGCAAGATCACACTGAATCGCCGGGCTCGCAGCGAGTTGCGTCTTTCGGGTATGCAGGGACGTTCCAGAACCGTCAACGTTGAGGTGCGGCAGAAGCGATCGTATATCAAGCGTGACGTCCTGGAAGAGGAGGCCCGCAAACAGCAGGAAGAAATCGACTCTCGCCGTCAGGAAGAAGAAGCGGCGAAACTTGCCGCCGAACGAGAAGAGCAGGAGCAGCGCGATCGGGATCGCGAGGACAAGGAACGCCACGAACAGGAGCAGCTCGCAGCCGAACAGGAGACGGAAGCCAGACAGTTAGCTGAAAAAACAGCCCAAAAGGAAGTAGAGGAAGAAGCGTCAAAAGCAGACGAGGGCCTTCGCGAGGCGGAAACCGTTCTGGCACAGAAAGTCGCCGAACAGCAGGCCGCTCTACAGGCCGCCGAAGCACGTGAAACCCGGGGTGGCAAGCCAGCAGCAGGGGAATCCACTCGCTACGGCCGCCAGGAGTTGCATGTTGCCGGTGACAAGCGCGGGCGACGGCGAAAGAAGAAACAGAGACGGCGCAGTGTCGCGGTCACGATGGACACTAAACACGGATTTGAGATGCCCACCGCACCTGTGGTGCGCGACGTCGAAATTCCGGAATCCGTTACCGTTGTAGAGCTCGCTCAGCAGATGGCCGTTAAGGCTGGCGAGGTCATGAAAGTCATGATGAACATGGGGTTCATGGTCACGATCAATCAAGTCATCGATCAGGATACCGCGGTCATGGTCGTGGAAGAGATGGGCCACCTGCCAAAGATTGCCCAGAGCAGCGAGTTTGATGACCAAATAATCGCACTGGTGGACGTTAAAGGCGATGAGAAGCCCCGCCCCCCCGTCGTAACTATCATGGGGCATGTCGATCACGGGAAAACCTCGTTACTGGATCACATTCGGAGTACCAGGGTCGCATTGGGTGAAGCCGGCGGAATTACCCAGCACATTGGTGCGTATCATGTCGACACCGACCGCGGCAAAATTACTTTTCTTGATACACCGGGACACGCTGCATTTACCGCCATGCGCGCCCGCGGCGCCCAAGTCACCGACATCGTGATCCTTGTCGTTGCCGCTGACGACGGGGTAAAACCACAGACTGAAGAAGCGATCTACCACGCGAAGGCCGCAAATGTTCCGATTGTGGTGGCCGTTAACAAGATCGATAAGGAAGATGCCGATCCCGAACGGGTCCGCAACGAGCTCGCCGCAAAAGAGATCATCCCGGAGGAATGGGGTGGAGAAAACCTGTTTGTCAACGTTTCGGCGAAGACTGGGGAGGGCATTAAGGAATTGCTGGATGCCATCCTTTTACAAGCCGAGGTGCTTGAATTGAAGGCGATCAGTGATGGGCCGGCAGCCGGGGTGGTGATTGAATCCAGCCTGGAAACCGGGCGGGGAACCGTCGCGACGGTTCTGGTCAAGCGCGGCACTCTGCGTATCGGTGATGCGTTGGTAGCTGGCGAGAAATATGGTCGCATCCGAAAATTGCTCAATGAGCGTGGTCAGGACGTGCAGGAAGCGGGGCCCTCGATTCCGGTTGCAGTCCTGGGGCTATCCGGTACGCCGAATGCCGGTGACGACGCCGTGGCCCTGGACGATGAACGCAAGGCGCGCGAGGTGGCTGAGTTCAGGCATTCACGGTCTCGCGATGTGAAGTTGGCGCGGCAGCAAGCGTCGAAACTGGAGGATGTGTTTAGCCGCATGCAGAGTGGTGACAGTAAAACGGTCCCAATTTTCGTCAAAGCCGATGTTCACGGTAGCGCTGAAGCGCTGCGCGATGCTCTGACAAACCTCTCCAACGATGAAGTCAAAGTCGAAGTAATCAGCAGTGCAGTTGGCGGGATCACTGAATCTGATATCAACCTGGCGGCAGCGTCACAGGCATACGTAATCGGTTTCAACGTTCGGGCAGACGCGGCGGCACGGACAGCGGTTAAAGAATCCGGCGTCGACGTCCAATATTTCAGCATTATTTACGAAGCGATCGATGCGGTGAAAATCGCTGTTAGCGGGTTACTGGCCCCCGAGATCAGGGAAGACATCGTTGGTTTGGCTGAGGTCAAAGAAGTATTTAGTTCTCCAACATTGGGGAACATCGCCGGGTGCCTTGTCGTGGACGGCCACGTCAAGCGAAGCAATCCGATTCGCGTACTTCGCGATAACGTAGTGATCTATGAAGGAGAATTGGAGTCGCTGCGTAGATTCAAGGACGATGTTAATGAGGTCCGCGCCGGCACGGAATGTGGAATCGGCGTAAAGAACTACAATGACGTTAAGGTCAGCGACCAAATAGAGTGCTACGTCCGCGTCGAGATTTCGAGAAGTCTTTGAGTCATGCCGAGGGAGTTTCCCCGTAGCCGTCGAGTTGAAGAGCAGATTCAGCGGATTCTTAGCGACGTCGTCCGTGCTGAAGTCCGCGACCCCAGATTGAATGGAGTGATCGTCTCGGCGGTGAAGGTTTCCAGAGATCTAAGTGTCGCCTGGATTTACTACTCGACACTGGATGCAGCTGGAACTGTCAAAGAGTTGAGCGCTGCATTTGACAGTGCCAGCGGGTTTCTGCGCAGGCGATTGGCCGCCGAACTTTCGGTGCGACGAGTACCGGAACTGCGATTTGAGTTCGACGATGCGACCCAGCGGGGTACCGCCCTTGAAGAGCTCATTGAAACAGCCGTATCTGGCGACAGTGCCGCGAGCAAAGACGGTGATGAGATTGCAAAGCCCGATGCCAACACCTGAACAAGAACACGTCTCTGCTGGGGCGCGCCAAGCCGTGACACGCGAACCCAGGCGCGACGTTGACGGCCTGCTATTGCTGGACAAGCCACGGGGTTTGACGTCGAATGCAGCACTTCAGCGGGTTAAGCGACTGTTTCGGGCCCGCAAAGCGGGACACACAGGCAGCCTGGACCCGCTTGCGGATGGCATGTTGCCACTGTGTTTCGGGCAGGCGACTAAAGTGTCGGGTTATATGCTCGATGCTGACAAGTCCTACCGTGTAGCGGCAAATTGGGGCACCAAGACGGATACCGGAGACGCCGATGGCGCGGTGATTGCGACGGTTTCGAAAAACACGCTCGACCGGGACACGTTGGAGGCAGCCTTGGCAAAGTTTCGCGGCCCGATCGAACAGATTCCACCGATGTATTCGGCGTTGAAGCGGGACGGTCGCCGTCTCTATGAGTTGGCCCGCGAGGGCAAAGAGGTCCCCAGGGATCCACGACCCGTGAACATTTTTGAGCTCGAGGTCGATGACTACGATCCATATTCACCCAGGCTTCGGGTGCGGTGCAGCAAAGGGACCTATATTCGTACCCTGATCGAGAACATCGCCGAAGCCGCGGGCAGCCTCGGCCATGTGACCGAGCTTCGACGAGTTGCCGTGTATCCATTTCATGAAAGCCAGATGGTGTCGCTTGAATCGCTGGAGACGGCCGCGGAGATCGGTATGCTCAGTCTGGACGCCCACTTGATACCGGTGGATGATGCCATCGCCGATTGGCCCGCCGTGCATCTCGCTGAGCAGGAGGCTTACTACCTGAGGCACGGGCATCCGGTTACCGGTGAGCGTGCGATTGAAGTGGGGCTGGTAAGGTTGTATGACCCAAACGAGTGCTTCATTGGGATCGGTGAAGTCCTCCCGGACGGTCGGGTAGCCCCGCGGCGCCTGTTTGTGACCGTCGCGCCGGGCAGATGACTTGTTGCAGGGTGTTATGGTGGCCAGAGAGCAGGTAGAATACCGCGCGAATTTTGTAGGCAGGAAAATAGAGTAAATGAACAGGAGAACCAGCTAATGTCTCTTTCGGGAGAGCAAAAGGGCAAAATAATCGGCGACTACCGGCGCGGAGAATCGGACACCGGTTCAGCCGAAGTCCAAGTTGCGCTATTGTCCGCACGGATCAGCGAATTGACCGATCATTTCACTCGGCACAACAAGGATCACCATTCGCGACGTGGCCTGCTAAAGATGGTCAACAAGCGAAGAAAGTTGCTGGATTATTTGAAGGGCGAAGACCAGGAACGTTACCGCACGTTGATTCAGCAGCTAGGTTTGCGGCGCTAATCGCCGCTCACTCGACTATTCCCCAGAATATCCATTAGCGCATCGACGCCATGCATCGACCGGCGCTGACAAAGACGTTGTTGACTGGATGGGCAGAATATTGCCAGTCAGCGGCATCAACTTGGAAAGATAGTAAAAACAATGGCTTGTGTGAAAATAAATCGATCATGAGGCCGCGGTAGTTGGCTCGGATAGGAACGGAATTCAATATTTAAAGGGTGGAATCGAACAGTGTCAGTTGTAAAGAAATCATTTCAATACGGTGCGCATGAACTAACCCTGGAGACAGGCGAGCTTGCGCGTCAGGCGGGCGGATCCGTCCTGGTCACGATGGACGATACAGTCGTATTGGTAACGGCAGTCGTGATGAAGGAAGCCGATGCGGGCAGAGACTTTTTCCCGCTAACCATCAATTACCAGGAGAAAACCTTCGCCGCCGGGAAAATCCCTGGCGGATTTTTCAAACGCGAGGGTCGCCCCGCGGAAAAGGAAACCCTCACTTCACGACTGATCGACCGGCCTTTGCGTCCGCTGTTTCCCAAGGGATTTCGCAATGAAGCGCAGGTTATACCAACCGTGTTGTCGATAAACCCGGAAGTTAATCCGGACATTCTGGCCATGATCGGCGCATCAGCAGCACTGACCCTGACCGGGGCGCCGTTTAAGGGGCCGATCGGTGGCGCGCGTGTCGGCTACATCAATGGCGAGTACGTGCTGAATCCGAGCAAGAGCGATTTGGAAGCTTCCGATCTCAACCTGGTCGTTGCCGGAACAGAACACGCTGTGCTGATGGTTGAATCAGAGGCGGCGAATTTGTCTGAAAAAGTCATGCTCGGAGCCGTCGTTTTTGGCCACGAGCAGATGCAGGTAGCGATCAGCGCTATTCGGGAGCTGGTCGCCGAAGCCGGTCGCCCGGCCTTTGACTGGCAGCCACCGGAGGTGGATTCAGGACTCGTAACTGCGGTTGCTGAGCAAGCCGAAGCGAAGATTGCTGAAGCCTACCTTGTTACCGATAAGCAGGAGCGTTATGCGAAGATCGGTGAGATCAAGTCGGCCGTCATTGCGGCTCTGGCAGACGCCGAGCCCAACTGGAACGCCGCTGACGTCGGCGCCGAGCTTGGCCGGTTGGAAAGCCGGCTCGTGCGTGAGCGGGTTCTCGCCGGTGAGCCCCGAATTGACGGACGTGACACCAAGACTGTCCGCCCGATAAGCGTTCGCACTGGGTTCTTGCCTCGAACCCATGGTTCTGCACTGTTTACGCGCGGTGAAACTCAGGCGATCGTTGTGGCTACGCTGGGCACCGATCGGGACGCCCAAATTATCGATGCGCTCGATGGCGAGTACCGTGATCGATTCATGTTGCATTACAACTTCCCCCCCTACAGCGTTGGTGAGACAAGTTTCATGGGCTCACCCAAACGTCGTGAAATCGGCCATGGTCGCCTTGCACGCCGGGCTATCGAGGCGGTACTGCCGTCGATGGAAGATTTTCCTTATACGCTCCGCGTGGTGTCAGAAATTACCGAATCCAATGGCTCCAGTTCCATGGCCAGTGTATGTGGGACCAGTCTTGCGCTGATGGATGCTGGGGTGCCGATTTCGGCTGCGGTCGCCGGGGTTGCGATGGGCCTGGTCAAGGAAGGCGAACGGTATCAGGTTCTGACCGACATACTCGGTGACGAGGACCATCTTGGCGACATGGATTTCAAGGTTGCTGGAACTGCCGATGGTATTACGGCGTTGCAGATGGATATCAAGATTGAAGGTATAACCCGTGAGATCATGGCCGACGCTTTGGAGCAGGCCCGAGACGCCCGGTTACATATTCTTGGCGAAATGAATGCCGTGCTCGATGCACCCAGGCAGGAGATGTCGGACTGGGCGCCAACCATCATTACCATGAAAATTGATCCCGAAAAGATTCGTGAGGTCATTGGTAAGGGCGGCGCGGTGATTCGAGGAATTACAGAGGAAACTGGTGCCACCGTAGATATCGATAACGACGGAACCATAAAAATCGCATCAGTCAACGCGGCCCAGGGCCGGGATGCGCGAAAGCGAATCGAGTTGATTACTGCCGATGTCGAAGTTGGACAAATCTACGAGGGCCGCGTCGCAAAATTAATGGATTTTGGCGCTTTCGTAACCATATTGCCGGGCAAAGATGGGTTGGTTCACATCTCGCAAATATCCGACGAGCGCGTGGAACGTGTCAGCGACGAACTGAACGAAGGGGATATCATTCGAGTGAAAGTCCTGGAGGTCGACCGCCAGGGACGGATTCGCCTGAGCATGCGAAGTCTGGACGCTGCTTAAGCCCGGCAAAGAATCATTGGCGTTCCCGCCCGGGGTCGGGAACCTCCAGGCCGGCTAGCTTAAACCGGCAGCACGTCGCGCAATGCGATCTGCAGCCGTTCCGGCAGGGCCGGGTCGTGGTTTCTGGCTGCAGCCCGAATCAGATCCGTCAGAAACTCTGCGCTGAGCAAGGTACCGGAGTTGCGATCAAGGCTACCGAGGATCTGCAGCAAAATTGCGTTCGTGATGTCGCTGCCGGTGGCCTGATCGGATACGCGGATATCTACACCTTCCACGATCAAGTGGCGCATATCGTCGAGATTCACGTACCGGCTGCGAACGGTGTCGTAAAGACGTCGGTTGGCATACTTTCTAATTAGTCGGGGCTCTGTCATGGTCCTGCTTCCCGTCCTGATGGTCGTTTTCCAGCGCCCACCCGAAACTCAGAGCGTGAGAATACTCTGTATGACAGCGCAGCAGGGGGCTAAGTTCGCCGCTCCTGCTCGAAATGTGCAGGGGTCGCTATATTGGAGTGGCCGGCGAGCTGCGCCGGCCACCATTGCCCAATAGCCCAGTCCCAGATGGTCTGCAGAGGCTCCGACTCCAGCCCCTCGGGCGGATCCTGGCGCAGGAATTGCAGGCAGCTGAGCAGGTTCGTGGCTGGTTTCTGGCTGTCGACGGGCACGGCACCGGTTTGCTTGCTTAGTTTTTTACCCTGACGGTTCACGGCAACTGGAATATGCATGTAATCAGGGGTATCCAGGCCGAGTGTTTGCTGCAGGTGAATTTGGGCCGGCGTAGAATCGAGTAAATCGGTGCCGCGCACCACTTCGGTGATGCCCTGCGCATGGTCGTCGACGACGACTGCTAAATGATAGGCGATCAGTCCATCGCCTCGCCGGATCAGGTAGTCGCCGACCTCCGACTCCAGCCGGCAGGTATTCGATCCCTGCAGGGCATCAGAAAACTCGATCGGTGAGGCATCAGTCCGGACCCGCACAGATCGAGATTTTCCGCTGTGGGCCGTTCGTTCCCGGCAGGTGCCTGGATAAATCGGACCCATACGACCGGGTAATGCACGGGCCTGGAGTTCCTTGCGGGTGCAGCTGCAACGATAGGCGATGCCGCGCGCGAGCAATTCGTCCACGGCGGCTTCATACAGTTTCAAGCGTTCGCTTTGCCAGAGCACCGGTTCGGATGGCTCGAAACCGTGCTGCAGCAGTGTTTGAATGATGTCCCCGGCAGCTCCTGGTGACTCGCGCGGCGGGTCCAAATCCTCGATGCGGAGGACCCATTGCCCGTCTTTGCTGCGGGCTTGCAAATAGCTGGCTACGGCGGCAACTAGAGAACCAAAATGCAACGGCCCGGTCGGGGACGGCGCGAAGCGGCCACGGTAAGGCAGATGTTGATCAGGTGATGGCACTGCTGCGGACCCTATCCCGACAGGATCCGGCAGCGCAACCGCTTTGATCAGCGGTTATCGATAGCGGTCATCACTATCGCGGAATTGGCGTTCGGCAACCTCACGGCGTTCCTGAGCTTCGACACAAAGCGTCGCAACCGGGCGAGCCTCCAGGCGCTGCAGCCCGATCTCTTCGCCGGTTTCTTCACAGAATCCGTACGCTCCGTCATCGATTCTGGCCAGCGCCTGGTCAATTTTCTTCAGCAATTTGCGTTCACGGTCACGCGTTCTCAGCTCCAGACCAAACTCAGACTCCTGCGTTGCACGATCATTTGGGTCTGGGAAATTGCTCGCCTCGTCCTGCATGTGGTGGACCGTTCGATCCACTTCGTGCATCAACTCGACTTTCCATGCAAAGAGAATCTCGCGAAAATGCTTCATCTGCTCCTCGTTCATGTAGCCTTCCCCGGCTCGTGTTCGGTAGGGCTTAATGCCGTGGATATCGACATCATTTCCGTGCGATCGGCGGCGAGCCTTGCGTCGTTTACCGGTTGTCGCGGCGCTTTTCTTGCGCGCCTGCGTCGCAACTTTCTTGCGTTTTGTTTTGGCGGCGGTCTTTTTCTTTACTGCCTTTTTCTTTGCAACTTTCTTGCTTGATTTCTTTTTCGCCACCTTTTTCTTGCTGGTTTTCTTGGCTACCTTTTTCGTTGCCGTGACTTTTTTCCGCACGGGCTTTTTCTTGGCTGCTGTTTTTCGACGGGCGGCTCGTTTCGGCGCCGCCTTTTTCTTTGCCGTTCTCCTGCGTCCAGACTTTGCAGCCCGGCTTCGGGTCCCAGTGGATTTCCTTGACGCTTTCTTCCTTGCGGCCATGTTGTCTGCCCTGAGAGACTGATACAAAACGCGGGATTATACCTATGCGGCGCCGCAGGTGAAGGGTTTTTCGCGTTTTTTTGGGGTCGGCGGCTGTTGGAGCTGATGTTGCCTGAAAAGATTAAGCTGTCTGGGCGGGCCCCGTCCTGCCGCGTCAGCCTCGGATCCCGCCAGCGGTGCCGCGCTGCCGGGTCCTCCGGGGTCAGGATATGCCGTCGGTGGCCTCTCTGAGCACCTCGAGCGGCTCTGTGGGAGCCCAGCCGTCCGCTCTGTGCTCTGTAATCACCGTGGTATAGATGCCGCCACGGACATTGAATCGTGCGGCCAGACGCGCAAACCTGGGGCTTAGTACCGACACCAGGTCCGTCAAAATGGTGTTCGCCACCGCTTCGTGGAAAACGCCCTGATCCCGGTACGACCATACATACTGTTTTAGCGACTTGAGTTCCAGGCAGCGGTGATCCGGAACATATTCGAGTTCCAGGGTCGCAAAGTCCGGCTGTCCCGTTTTTGGGCAAAGGCAGGTAAACTCCGGAATGCGGATCTGGATGATATAATCCCGCTCCGGATTAGGGTTATTGAAAGTTTCCAGCAACTCGCTGGATGATGTGGTCGCGACCGTGTGCTCGTGAACTGCCATGTCTTTGGGTGTCGTGCAGCGCCCGTGGAGGCGTTTGTGTGAATTTCTGGTTTTTACTTTACACTAGACCAAATTCGCCGGCTACGAGTCCGTCCGCGGTGTGCAGTGAGCTGGCAGGTTGCTGACCCGATGCGCCTAAGCAAAATCAAGCTGGCCGGCTTCAAGTCTTTCGTTGACCCCACCGACATTGAGATTCCGAGCAATCTCGTCGGCGTTGTTGGACCCAATGGTTGTGGCAAATCCAACGTCATCGACGCGGTGCGCTGGGTGATGGGCGAGAGTTCAGCCAAGCACCTGCGCGGCGATTCGATGGAGGACGTGATTTTCAATGGTTCGGCAAGTCGTAAACCAGTTGGTACTGCGTCCATCGAATTATTTTTCGACAATTCCGACGGTTCCATTGGTGGCCAGTACGCCAGCTATGCCGAAGTTTCAATTCGGCGCCTGTTATCAAGGGATGGCACGTCGCAGTATTTTCTGAACAACGTTCGCTGTAGACGAAAAGACATCACGGGTATTTTTCTCGGTACCGGCCTCGGTCCTCGCAGTTATGCAATCATTGAGCAGGGAATGATTTCGCGCTTCGTCGAAGCCAAGCCGGAGGAATTACGTACCTACCTGGAGGAAGCCGCAGGCATATCTAAGTACAAGGAACGGCGACGGGAAACGGAGACCCGTATTCGTCATACGCGCGACAACCTGGATCGTTTAAACGATGTTCGCGAAGAGGTAGAGCACCAGATTAAGCATTTGCAAAAGCAGGCCCGAGCCGCTAAGCGCCACAAAGTCCTAAGAAACGATCAGCGACTCGCGGAAGCTGAGTTGCTTGCGATCAAGATCACGGAAATTGATCGAGAATTGAAGCACGAACAGCTAACGTTCGAAAAATGCACAACCGAACTCGAGAGCGCGATCGCCGCGCAGCGCAAAGTGGAAGCGGAAATAGAAGAGGCCAGGGAAAGTCAGAATCTTGCTACCGAGGAGCATAACCACACCTACGGCGAGCAAATCAAAGCCCAGGGTGAGATCGCGCGCATCGAAGAGGCCATTCGGCACCAGCAGCTGTCGCGCGAGCAGCAGGACACCAACCTCAGGGAAGCGCGCGATCATCTTGCTGCCATTACGAGCACGTTAAATGAAGACCGTGGCCGCGTAGTCGGTCTGGACGAAAAACTGGCACAGTTGGCGCCGAAATTGGACGCCATGCGTGAAACCGCCAGAGTCTCCGCTGAATCAATGGAGAAAGTCGAAGCGGCGCTAACTCAATGGCAGGACGATTGGCAGTCGTTCAACGCTGAGCTGAATGAGGCGCGGCGGAGCATTGAGGTTGAACAGGCTCGTATTGAGCATCTTGAAACCCAGCAGGGACAGTTGTCACGGCAGCGCGACACGCTGCAGGCAGAGCGCGAGAATATTTCCCTGGGCGAAAAAGAGCGGGAGCTGCGGAGCAAGGAGCAACTTGAAACGCGCACGCGCGATAGCGTTGCGGAACTGGAGCTGCGCCAGCAAAGCCTCATCGACCGTCTCGACGAGCTGCGCGAAAAGGACAGGCAGTTAAGTGATCAGCTGGAACAGTTGAAAGGCCGGCTGGAAGGCCGGCGGGCCAGTCTGATGACGATGGAGGCACTGCAAGAAGCCGCGCTCGGGCGCGACAAGAAGCCTTTAAAAAAATGGTTGGAAGGCAGGGATCTGGCCTCTCGACCGTTGTTGGCCCAGCGGCTCAAGGTTAATCCGCCTTGGGAGAAGGCAGTCGAGACAGTGCTCGGAGAGTTTTTGCAGGCGATATCGGTAACGGAGTACTCAGCGCATCTCGACCAGTTGCCGGATATCAGTCTGGTGTTGCTTAACGATGCGTCGGACGCGGCAGCGTTGGATCGGCATGGACATTCTTTATTGAGCCAGGTGGAGCGGGCCGATGGGGCGGCGGCGCTGCTGGCCCGAGTGCGGCTAGCAGACTCGTTGCAGGAAGCGCTGGAACTGCGAACTCGGCTTGGCCCCGACGAATCGGTTGTGACGCCTGAAGGGATCTGGCTGAGCCGCAGCTGGGTGCGGATCAGCGCCACCGGTAAAGATACGAGAGGCGTGATTTCTCGGGAACAGGACATTCGTGACCTGCAAGGGCAGATTGAGGCTCACTCGGGGGAAGTCGAAGAAGCCATTGCCGCTCGTGTCGCTGCCCGCAACGGAATCCAGCAGGCTGAAGGGCAACTTCCTGCGGTTCAAGCAGATTGCAGGCGGGTTCGCCAGGAACACGCTCAGGCCTATGCCGAGGTCACCAGCCTGCGGCAGGAGGTGTCGCAATTGCAGGAGCGTTTGGCGTCGATCAGCGATGGCAGTGAGGGCGTTCACAGTCAGATGGACACCGTTCGTGCACAAATAGAGGACGCTCGCTCGCGTCTCACGCAGACCAACGAGAAACAAGCGAAGCTTGCAGGCCGCGAGGCTGCATTGAAAGCGAAACAGAAAGGCTTGTTGACTAGGTGCGAGGCAGCCAGAGTGGATGCGGAAAGGGCCCGGGGCGAACTGCAGGATCTCACGATCGAGGTTGAGTCTTGTCGCTCCTCCAGGGGCTCCGCCGGGACCACACTGGAGCGTGGGATCGATACCGAGAAGCAGCTGACCGACAGAATCAATACCCTGTCGGGCCAGATTACTACCGGCGAGCAGCCTCTAGTTGCGCTCGAGGTTACTTTGCAGGCCCAGCTGGAGTCGAAGGTTGCGGTGGACGCAGAGCTGAAAAAACGTCGCCAGACAGTTGAACAGGCAACCAATAAATTGCGTTTGGAAGAAGCAAAAAGGTTTGAGCGTGACCGGGAGGTCAGCGAGATTCGCGAGACCGTCGACGGTATGCGGGTGCACGTCAGAGAGTTTGAGGTGCGTCGCGAAACGGTTGTTGAACAGTTGTCCAAGACCGGATCATCCTTGGAGACGGTGATGGCGGAGCTGCCAGAGGACGCCGGGATCTCTGACTGGGAGGCCAAGCTAGAGCGTCTCCAGCGGCGGATCGATCGTATCGGTAACGTAAATCTGTTGGCGATCGAAGAGTTTGAGGAACAGTCAGAACGTAAAAGGTACCTTGATGAACAATTCGAAGATCTCACCAGTGCTCTGGAAACGCTTGAGAAAGCGATTCGCCGAATCGACCGCGAAACTCGCACGCGATTCCAGGAGACCTTTGACAACGTAAACAACGGTCTAAAAAGAATATTTCCGCGCCTATTCGGTGGCGGTCATGCCTACCTGAGTCTTGATGGCGATGACGTGCTCAATGCAGGCGTTTCAGTGATGGCCAGACCGCCCGGCAAACGTATTAGCCATATTCAACTGTTGTCGGGTGGCGAAAAAGCGCTAACGGCGGTTGCTATGGTGTTTTCGATATTCGAGCTCAATCCGGCGCCATTTTGCCTGCTCGATGAGGTCGATGCGCCGCTGGATGATGCGAATGTCTTACGATTCTGCGAGATCGTCCGCGAAATGTCGGAGACTGTGCAATTTCTGTTTATTACTCACAACAAGATCACCATGGAGCTTGCAGGGCAGCTAATGGGGGTCACAATGCATGAACCAGGCGTGTCCCGGCTCGTATCAGTTGATATTGACGAGGCCGTCAGACTTGCCGTCAGTTAATGCCGGGTGGCAACGTGGCCGAGCTTCGTTGGATTTTGCTGATTCTGGGTCTGTTGGTTCTTGCGGGCGTATATTTTTTCTCAAGAGGGTGGTTCGGCAGGGGCGCTGCATTCGCGTCAAAATTGCAACGCTGGCTGGAGCCGGCGCTCACCGAAGCGGAAAACCGGGTGCCGTCGCCCGAGGTACCGCCGTTGCAGGCGAAATCTGGCAAGCAGTACGCGCCGGAACATAAACCGTCACAAGCTACGTTATCTCCCGACGAGCAAAATAAGATCATTACCATTCGCCTGCTGCCACGGACTGGCCAGCTACTCGCCGGCGAGCAACTGGCACGGGCTCTACAGGCCGCAGGGTTGCAGTACGGAAAGTTCGACATTTTCCATCGTATTGACCCGCTAAGACCATCGCATGCACTGTTCAGTGTGGCGAGTCTTGTCGAACCCGGTAGCTTTGACCTGAACCGGGTCGAGAGATCTGAATACCCTGGGATCAGCTTTTTCATTGTGTTGCCTGGACCGGGCGACATGTTGGCCGCATTTGATGAGATGTTGAGCTCTGCCAGGTCGCTGGCCGAGTCCCTGGGAGCGAATCTTTTCGATGAACGCGGCAGTACGCTTAGCGTGCAGCGTGCGTGCTACATGCGCGAAGAATTAGTTCAATTCCAACACCAGAATTCGCGTGCCAACGCGCTTTGTGGGTAGATTAATCGAGCGTGGGATTCCAGCCTGTGGATGTGCCACCGGATATCGTTGACCGTATTGCCCGGCTTCGGGACGACATCGTATTCCATCAGCATTGTTACTTTGTACTCGATGATCCGGTCATTCCCGACACGGAATTCGATAGACTTTTTCAGCAGCTTATTGAACTGGAGAAGCAGTACCCGAGCCTGATAGTCTTGGACTCGCCAACTCAACGAGTTGGCGCCAGACCGCTGTCGGAATTCAGGAATGCCCGGCATAGTGTTCCGATGCTGTCTTTGGAAAATGCATTTGACGAACAGCAGGTAATTAACTTCGAACGTCGCATTCACAACCGTCTTGGAGACTCCAGTGCCGTAAGGTATTCGGCGGAACCTAAACTGGATGGTATTGCGATCAGCATTCGATATCGACAGGGCAAACTGGTATTGGCCGCGACCCGCGGCGACGGCTCGGTTGGCGAGGACGTTACACACAACGTTCGGACTATCGGGGCCGTGCCCCTGCGGCTAAGGGATGGGCCGTATCCGGACGATCTTGAAGTTCGCGGGGAAATTTTCATGCCGAAGTCCGGGTTCGAGGAATTGAATGAGCGAGCCCGGGCAGCGGGAGAAAAAACATTTGCAAACCCGCGCAACGCGGCTGCTGGAAGCCTTCGGCAGCTTGATCCCAAGGTCACGGCACAGCGCCCCTTGAGTATGTTTGTCTACGCGGCAAACGCAGGGCAATTGCCAGCCTGCCACAGTCAGACGCTGCTGAGACTTCGCGATTGGGGTTTTAAGCTGTCAAAAGAGAATGCGGTGGTTGAGGGGGTGCAAGGTTGTATCGCTTTTTACAACAAAATTCGAGCGCTCCGGGATGCACTTCCCTACGACATTGATGGCGTGGTGTATAAGGTCGATGATTACGAATTGCAGTCAATCATCGGCAATGTTTCGCGTGCGCCGCGATGGGCTATCGCGCATAAGTTTCCGGCTCAAGAAGAGCTCACGCGGGTGAACGCGATCGAATTTCAGATCGGCCGAACAGGGGCGGTGACGCCGGTAGCCCGGCTCGAACCGGTGTCAGTCGGCGGGGTTACCGTCAGCAACGCGACACTCCATAACATCGATGAGCTGCACCGGAAGGACGTTCGCGTCGGTGATACCGCGATCGTTCGCCGCGCGGGGGACGTGATACCCGAAATCGTCGGTGTCGTAAAACAGCGTCGGCGAAAAGGCGCGCGAATCGTCCGATTGCCGTCAAAATGCCCAATCTGCGGATCGGACGTGATTCAACCTGAAGGCGAGGCCGTCGCCCGTTGCACTGGGGGGCTCACGTGCACCGCACAAACGAAAGAGACACTTAAGCATTTTGTTTCGCGACGTGGGCTCGATGTAAAAGGTTTGGGTGCCAAACTGATCGATCAACTCGTTGATCGAGGCATGGTCAAGAATCCAGCGGACCTGTTCGGGTTAAATCAGGCTAAGCTGCAAAGTCTGGATCGTATGGGTGAAAGATCGGCGCATAATCTCGTCAACGCCCTGGGCGCCAGCAAGGAAACCACGTTGGCGCGATTTCTCTATGCGCTGGGCATTCGAGAGGTAGGGGAGGCGACAGCGTTGAACCTTGCCAACTATTTCAGAGATCTGAATGTTCTTGTGAAGGCCTCAGCCGAGGAGTTGCAAAAGGTGCCGGATGTAGGACCCATTGTGGCGCAGCATATAGCTGGTTTTTTTAATCAATTGCACAATAGGGACGTTATACAGCAGCTGGTAAAGAAGAGAGGAATACATTGG
>JAPUGB010000127.1 GCA_027293165.1 Gammaproteobacteria bacterium | reverse complement strand
CCCCGTGAAAATCACCATGCCCGGACCCATGACGATTGCCGATACGACGGCAAACGAATACTACGATGATCCCGTGAAGCTGGGCGCCGATCTGGCCGATGCACTCAACGACGAAGTCATGGCGCTGGCGGAAGCCGGTTGCAAGCACATCCAGATTGACGAGCCGGTATTTGCCCGCAAAGTGCCGGAGGCCCTCGACTACGGCCTGGAGAATCTGGAGCGGGCTTTTCACGGCTGTCCCGAAGACGTCGTGCGCACCATGCATATGTGCTGTGGTTACCCCGACTCCCTCGACAACCCCGACTATCCCAAGGCACCCAACGAGTCCTACTTCGACCTGGCGGAAGCCGTGGATCGCTCCTCCGTCATGGCAGTCTCCCTGGAAGACGCCCATCGCAGAAACGACCTCACGCTGCTGGAACGCTTTGCATCCACGACCGTCATCCTCGGTGTCGTCGCCATCGCCAGGAGCCACGTGGAGAGCACCGACGAGGTCCGCGCGCACCTCGCCGAGGCCCTCGAGCACATCGACGCGGAGCGCCTGATTGCCGCTCCCGACTGCGGTCTTGGTTTACTCGGGCGCAAGCGCACACTGGCGAAGCTGCGAAACCTCTGTGAAGCCGCTCACTCCATGTAGGGTCGAGACGCCACGAAGCCGGGCTTCGATCGCGGTTAGTCGATGAAGATCGCGCTCAAATACTTCGCTTCGACGGTGCGGTAGCTTTTGTCTGTAACACCGGCTGCGGAACGCACCGTCGAGGCGTACCTGACCTGCACAGTTTGAGCGGGGATAAGCTTTGTCCAAACCAATCAGCGTGCATACGCGGTCTTAGCCAGCTGTTAAACTAGTGCGACGTTCGCCTAAACGACTGTCTAAATGCGCTCCAAATGCACTTCTTCGCGACATCGGGCGGCTACGGATATCGGCACCGGGCAGAATACGGCTCGATAAGCCGAAGAGCGACCAAAGTTCCCATAAGCCGGGGGCTGCAAATATCCGCTGGCAAGAGCGGAAAAAGGATCAAGAATAATGAAAACTCCGGAGTCGTTCCGACTCATTGATAAACCGACTTTTTTTGGCGCCCTCGGGCTGCTGCTGGCCGTGACTGTCCCACTGTTCGTCTTCCCGGTGCAGGGCGCCGAGCGAGTGTTGCTTGCAAAGAATTTCATCACTGAGAACCTGGGATTCTTGTATCTCGCGATGGGTGTCGGCGCCGGCGCATTCATGCTGTTCATCGCATTCAGCGATATCGGTCAGATCTTGCTGGGCGATCCCGACGAGGAGCCGGAGTTTTCGACCGCGTCCTGGGCGGCCATGCTGTTTTGTGCCGGCATTGGCGCGTCCATTCTTTACTGGGGCACGATCGAATGGGCCTATTACTACCAGGCTCCACCGTTTCAGGTCGAGGGTCAATCAGCGGAGGCCGCGCGCTGGGCGGCCGCCTACGGGATTTTTCACTGGGGGCCACTCGCCTGGTCGATCTACCTGATTCCCGCGCTGCCGATCGCCTACTTCTTCTATGTCCGAAAACGACCAGTATTGAAGATCTCGGAGGCGCTGTTGCCGGTGCTGGGCGAACATCATGCCCACGGGAAGACCGGCAAGCTGATCGATGTACTGTTTGTATTCGGGATGCTCGGTGGGGCCGCAACGTCGCTAGGTCTCGCGGGGCCATTGATCAATGAGGGCGCACACGAGCTTTTTGGTGCACCGATAGGCATCCGATCCCAGATCGTCGTTCTGCTCCTCTGCACAGCCATTTTCGGCGCCAGCGCGTACGCGGGGTTGAAAAAAGGCATTCAGACTTTGTCGAGAATCAACTTGTGGCTCGCGCTCATATTGCTGGCATTTGTTTTTTTTGCCGGTCCGACCGTATTCATGGCGAATACCGGCATCGATTCACTGGGCCGGGTTCTCAGCAATCTTGTCCACATGGCCACCTGGATCGAGCCATTCGGCAGATTTGATAACTTTGAGGATACGCAGTTCCCACAGGACTGGACAATTTTCTACTGGGCATGGTGGCTGGTATTTGCCCCCAGTGTCGGCCTGTTTATCGCGCGTATTTCCCGCGGCCGGACTATCCGTGCGATGATCGTGGGCTCCATTTCCTTCGGCACATTAGGTTGTTTCCTGTTTTTCATGGTGCTCGGAAACTTCGGGCTCTACCTGCAATTATCGGGCGAACTTGACGTTGTTCGAATCCTGAACACCGAAAGCCCGACGGCCGCGATATTTGCAATATTCAATATGCTGCCGATGCGATATTTCGTCATTGGCACGTATACGCTACTGGCACTGATTTTCACTGCGACGTCATTCGATTCTATTTCCTACATCCTTGCATCGGTCGTTCAAAAGGAACTCGTCGATGATGAACCGATGCGCTGGAATCGCCTGTTCTGGGCATTTGCGTTGAGTATTATGCCGATTGCTTTGTTACTACTCGGCGGACTCGCGACCCTGCAAGCTGCCAGCATTGTCGCTGGTACCCCTCTGTTGATTGTTGCGCTGCTACTCTGCATCGCGATGGTCAAAGCCGCAAGATTCGATCTTCGTTATCAGCCGGATTACGCCCGCGACGAAATTCATATTGAGGAGTTTCCCGACGAGGATCCGTGGAGCGATGAGGGAAGCTGGGATACAGAAAATCGAAGCTAGTCGAGTAAATCTGCCATTACTGGCTTTCACCCTCACAGAACCGGACCTGCGGCGTTACCGCATCCGGCTCTTCCAAGCAGGTAACCCGGATTGACCGGGAGTCAATTGTCAGGGTGAGTGATTCTCGGCAACGGAAGCACAAAGCGTTCATTGAGTAGTCGCGTGTTACGGCCCTTGCGGCTGGTCTGGCTTTGGCGGCGCAGACTTTGGTGCCAGTATTTCCAGACCTGATACCTGTGGGTGGCGAATTACTAAATAGTGAGGGTTTATGGCGATAATCAGCAGACATTGGCGTAACTCGTTTTACGGGACGCCAGAGAGTATTAACGCGCTTTTCCTATAATCTGAGCGAAGAAAGCCTCCATTTCCGCTTCAACATAGGGAACCGAAATTTCGCCATCGCCGACATAACCGAGCGAGCCACGCTACTCCGCTGATCTCCGTAGGAACTTGAGAGCTGCAGCACTGCCGGGGGCCGGCAGTCGTCCGTCATTTGGCGCACACCACTAACTAGGCGATTACCCGTGTCAAGAGAAGCAATAGATAGGTAAGCCCAGCGGCAGCGAGCGGTGTTGCGACCCAGCTAAGTGCGATATGCCCAAGTAAGCGTTTGTTCACCTCCTGGAAACCACGAACTATGCCGATTCCCAACACCGCCCCCACCATTGCTTGGGATGTCGAGACCGGTATTGCCGGGAAGACAAAAGTACCAAAGTCCCAGGTATGGGCGAAGAAGTCGACGACAATAGCTTGCGCCATGACGGCAATTAGCGCGGTCAT
>JAPUGB010000126.1 GCA_027293165.1 Gammaproteobacteria bacterium | reverse complement strand
ATGCTCTGGCAGCGAGCGCTGGCTCCCGCCCGCCCCAGCCTGCGAGCCACATGGCCGCTCATTGCCTCTGGTAGCGGGTGTTTGCATAACTCCAGCGAGGGCCGGTCGTGGCGGGATCGGCTATCTGTCAGTCCTTTTCTTGACCGGACGCTGCCAGCTCGACACGGTCGTCTGACGTGCCCGCCCGATCGTCAGCTGATTCGCCGGGGCGTTCTTTGAGATCGTCGAACCGGCGCCGATGGTCGCTCCCGCGCCAATCTCGACCGGCGCCACCAGCTCGACCCCGGAGCCGATAGAAGCATTGTCACCGATGACGGTGCGATGCTTATTGGCGCCATCGTAGTTACAGGTAATCGTACCGGCACCGACATTGACGTCAGTACCGATCTCGGAGTCCCCGATGTAGCTAAGGTGATTGACCTTGCTGCCTTTGCCAATCGTGCTCTTTTTGACCTCGACGAAATTGCCTACGCGCGATTCCTCGGCCATCTCGGCGCCTGGCCGCAGCCGTGCATACGGACCAACGCTACAGTTCTTTCCTACAGCAGCAGAGTCCAGCAAGCTGTTGGCATGTATCGTCGTTCCGTCCGCGATGGTTGAATCACGAATGACACAGTTCGGGCCGATGATCACTGCGTGGCCGAGTTTGACCGTACCCTCAAACAAGACATTCAGGTCGATAAACACATCGGTGTCGCACTCCAGTTGGCCGCGAACATCGATCCGCTGCGGGTCAGCCAATGTGACGCCATCGAGCATCAGTTCATCGGCGATGCGTGCCTGGCAGGCACGCTCGGCCTGCGCCAATTGCAGCTTGTCATTGATTCCCATGACCTCGGTCTCGGATTCGGCCGACACGGCATTTACCCGCACACCATCGGCCGCCGCGCTGGCTACGACATCGGTCAGGTAATACTCGCCCTGTGCGTTTTCCGCTTTCAATGCATCGAGCCAGGGGCCGAGCAGGCGAGCCGGGCAGGCCAGCAGGCCGGTGTTGATCTCCTTAATCTTGCGTTGATCGTCCGTGGCATCACACTCCTCGACGATGGCCAACACTTCGCCGGCGCCACCGCGCACGATGCGTCCGTAACCTGCCGCCTCCTCAGCGTCAACGGTCAAAACTGCTAGATTCTGATCGCCTGCCGCGGACGCAAGACTGCGCACGGTTTCCGGTCGGACCAGCGGCACATCGCCGCTCATGACAACCACCGTATGAGCGGCATTGACAGATGGCATCGCCTGCTGGACCGCGTGGCCGGTGCCGAGTTGCGAAACCTGTTCCACCCAGTTGATTCGACGGTCGGCAAAATACTCCCGCACTTGTTCGCCGCCGTGCCCGTAGACGACGACAATCTGTTCCGGCTGTAGAGTTTCCGAGGTGTCGAGGACGTGTGCCAGCAGCGGCCGGCCCGCCAGCGGCTGCAGGACCTTTGGCAGCTCGGACCGCATGCGAGTCCCCTGTCCGGCGGCGAGAATGACGACCGTGATTTTCACGCTAACTGGGGAACATGGATAAAAAACAAGGGATAACTTTACCCGCTGCGCCGCCAGATGTCTGCGGCATGGCTCTCAAGGGGTTCCGCGTGATACCCACAGCGTCGGGCGGTGGTGCCCGGCGCAACGTGGGTCAGCCTTTGCGGCCTTTCAGTTTCTGGGCGGCCTGATAACGCGCGGCCGCTTCGACGAGTTGCAGGCGCGCGTGCTCAAGGTCTACTTTTTTCGTCGCGCCGGCCAGCGCCTGTTCGGCTTGCTCGCGGGCCTTCAGCGCAGCGTCCTCATTCAGCTGTTCGCCGCGCAGCGCGGAATCGGCCAGCACCGTGACCAGATGTGGCTGGACTTCGAGGATGCCGCCGGTCACATAGAAATACAGTTCATCACTATCAGGTACCTGCACACGCAACTCGCCGGGTCGGAGTTCCGTCAGCAACGGCGCGTGCCCGGGCGTTATACCGACCTCGCCCATCTTGGCCGGTGCGATAACCATCGCCGCCTCCCCGGAGAAGATCTCGCCTTCGGCGCTGACTATGTCGACCTGGATCGAGCTCATCTATTCTATCTCTACTCAAAGATCCCGACTACTGCATGGTCTTGGATTTTTCGACCGCTTCGTCGATCGTGCCAAGCATGTAGAAGGCCTGTTCAGGCAGCGCATCATAATCGCCGGCTACGATTCCCTTGAACCCGCGGATTGTATCTTGCAGTTTGACGGACTTGCCTTCCTGCCCGGTAAAGGTCTCGGCCACGGTAAACGGCTGCGACAGAAAGCGTTGGATCTTGCGCGCGCGCTGCACGGCCAGCTTGTCTTCCTCGGACAACTCGTCCATACCGAGAATCGCGATGATGTCCTGCAGCTCCTTGTAACGCTGCAGCACCGCCTGCACCGAACGCGCAACATCGTAGTGGTCCTGACCAACGACGTTCGGATCCAGCAGCCGGCTGGTCGAATCCAGCGGATCAACAGCAGGATAAATACCAAGCTCGGCGATTTGCCGCGACAGCACCAGCGTTGCGTCGAGATGCGCGAAGGTCGTGGCCGGTGACGGGTCGGTCAAATCATCCGCCGGGACGTAGATTGCCTGGAACGACGTAATCGATCCGGTTTTTGTCGATGTAATGCGCTCCTGCAGCACGCCCATTTCCTGGGCCAGCGTCGGCTGGTAACCGACGGCGGACGGCATGCGGCCGAGCAGGGCGGACACCTCCGTGCCGGCCAAAGTGTAACGGTAGATGTTATCGATAAACATCAGCACGTCGCGCCCTTCATCGCGAAAAAATTCGGCTATGGTCAGCCCGGTCAGCGCCACTCTGAGACGATTACCCGGCGGCTCGTTCATCTGGCCGTAAACCAGGGCGACCTTGTCGATGACGCCGGAGTCGGTCATCTCGTGGTAAAAATCGTTGCCTTCGCGGGTCCGCTCACCGACGCCGGCAAATACGGAGTAGCCACCGTGTCCCTTGGCAATATTATTCATGAGCTCCATCAATGCGACGGGCTTGCCGACGCCGGCACCGCCGAACAGACCGATCTTGCCGCCCTTGGCAATCGGCATGATCAGATCGATGACCTTGATACCGGTTTCAAGCAGTTCGGTCGAGGCCGCCTGATCTTCGTAGGCCGGCGCGGGACGGTGGATCGGCAGTTTGCTGTCGGCCCCGATGGGGCCTGCTTCATCGACCGGTTCGCCGAGTACGTCCATGATCCGGCCGAGCGTCTTTTGCCCGACCGGCACCTCGATCGGCCCACCGGTGTTCGACACCGGCAGACCGCGCGACAGGCCCTCACTGGAACCCATCGCGATGGTGCGCACGATACCGTCACCGAGTTGCTGCTGCACCTCTAAGGTCAGGTTCCGATCCTCAATCTTCAGCGCATCATATATCTTCGGCAACTCCTCGCGTGAAAACACCACGTCGACGACAGCGCCGATGACCTGTACAACTTCTCCTGAACTCATTTGAAAATCCTATTCCTTCAATTAACTAATTTCCACTTTACGCTCGAGCCTAATCAGACGGCAGCTGCTCCGCCGACAATTTCAGAAATTTCCTGCGTAATGTCCGCCTGCCGCGCCTTGTTGTAATCACGCTGCAGCTGGTCTATCAGCTCGCCAGCATTATCCGTAGCGCTTTTCATTGCGACCATCTTGGCCGCCATTTCGCAAGCGACGTTTTCGACCGAACCGCGGTAGACCTGGGATTCGATGTACCGCTGCAACACACTGTCGAGCAGGTCCACTGCATCGGGCTCGTAAATATAGTCCCAGTGCCTCGACAGTTCGCCGGCGTCGGGCGCCTCGACCGGGATCATCGTCTTGATGATCGGTTTCTGACTCATCGTGCTGACAAATTCGTTGTGCACCAGGAACAAGCGATCAATCGTACCGTCGGTGTAGGCATCAAGCATGATTTTGATTGCCCCGAGCAGGTCACCGATTTTCGGGTCCTCGTCGAGGTGCGAGGCGGCAGCGACGACGTTGACCTTCAACGAGCGAAAAAACTGTATGCCCTTGGCGCCGATCAATGCCAGATCGCTCTCTACGCCTTTATCCTTCCACGACTGCAGGCCGGGCAGCAGCGCGCGAAACACGTTGACATTCAGACCACCGCATAAACCTCGGTCGCTTGTAATGACAATATAACCGACGCGTTTCACCTCGCGTTCCTGTAGATACGGGTGCCGGTACTCCGGGTTCGCCTGGTACAGGTGACCTATCGCGGTGCGAATTTTATCCGCGTAAGGTCGCGTCTGCGCCATGCGCTGCTGGGTACGGCGCATTTTGCTCGCCGCCACCATCTCCATCGCCTTGGTGATCTTTCGCGTATTCTTGACGCTGCCGATCTTGGTGCGAATTTCTTTCAGGTTGGACATCGCGTCACGCTCTCGCCGGCGCTCAGTAAGCGCCGCTGCGCTTGAAATCCTCGACAGCCTTTTTCAGGCTTGCCTCGATCTCGTCGTTGTAGTCGCCGCTTGCATTGATCTGGTCGAGCAGGTCACTGAACTTGTCACGCACGTGGGCATGCAGCGCCGCTTCGAACGCCACGACGTTGCCAACTTCGACGTCGTCCAGATAGCCCTCGTTAACCGCGTACAACGATACGGCCATTTCGCCAACCGTCAGCGGTGAATACTGCTTTTGCTTCATCAGTTCCGTTACTCGCTGGCCACGCTCGAGTTGTTTGCGTGTCGTCTCGTCCAGGTCAGAGGCAAACTGAGCGAAGGCCGCCAGTTCACGGTACTGCGCCAAGGCCAGCCGAACACCACCGCCGAGCTTCTTGATGATCCCCGTCTGGGCAGCGCCGCCAACCCGCGACACCGACAGCCCGGCGTTGATTGCCGGACGGATGCCGGCGTTGAACAGGTCGGTCTCGAGAAATATCTGCCCGTCGGTGATTGAAATCACGTTTGTTGGCACGAACGCCGACACGTCGCCGGCTTGCGTTTCAATGATTGGCAATGCCGTCAGCGAGCCGGTCCGGCCGGTAACCTTGCCGTTCGTCTGTCGCGAAACCTCAGCCTCGTTAATTCGCGCGGCCCGTTCCAGCAGCCGCGAGTGCAGGTAGAAAACGTCACCCGGATAGGCCTCACGGCCCGGCGGTCGCCGTAGCAGCAGTGAAACCTGGCGATAGGCCCAAGCCTGTTTGGTCAGATCGTCATAAATAATCAGTGCGTCTTCGCCCTTGTCGCGAAAATACTCGCCCATCGCACAGCCGGAATAAGGGGCGATGTATTGCATCGCCGCCGACTCTGCAGCAGCCGCCGCGACGACGATGGTGTGTTCCATCGCACCAGTTTCTTCCAACTTACGCACGACGTTGGCAATCGACGAATTCTTCTGACCGATCGCGACATAGATGCACTTGATGCCAGAACTGACCTGGTTGATGATCGTGTCGATCGCAACTGCGGTCTTGCCGGTCTGCCGATCACCGATGATCAACTCACGTTGCCCGCGCCCGATCGGCACCATTGAATCGATGGCCTTGAGCCCTGTCTGTACAGGCTCCGATACGGACTTCCGCGTGATGACGCCCGGCGCGACTTTTTCAATCGGCGAACTTGCTTCGGCTTTGATCGCACCGTGACCATCGATCGGGTTGCCGAGAGAATCGACGACCCGGCCGAGTAACGCTTCGCCGACCGGCACTTCGAGAATACGACCGGTGGTCTTCACCGTGTCGCCTTCAGAGATGTGCCTATATTCACCAAGCACGACCGCACCGACCGAATCTTGTTCGAGATTCAGCGCCAGACCGAAGGTATCACCGGGAAACTCGAGCATTTCGCCGTATTGCGCAGCGCCCAATCCGTGAATACGCATGATGCCGTCAGTGACGGCAACCACCGTACCGACGTCACGGGCCTCAGCGGCGCTGTCGAAATTCTTGATGCGTTCTTTAATCAGGTCACTGATCTCAGAAGCCTTTATTGCCATCTGCTTAATCCTCTATTTCGTCAGAACGCTGGCGAGTTTCTCCAGGCCAGTGCGCACCGAACCGTCGATCACCAGGTCATCCGCCTGGAGCCGAGCGCCACCGATCAGAGTTTCGTCCAGTTGAAAATGCATCTTCACTTCCCGGCCGAAGCGCGTCTTAAGCGCCTCAGCGATTCGGGCCTGCTGCGCCTCGTCTACCGGGTTGGCCGCGGTCAGTACGACATCGATACGGTTCTGCACTTCGGCCTTGAGCTTGTCGAACCGCTCCGCTATGTGGCCCAGAACCGGGAGCCGGCCGTTGTCGGCCAACAACCGCAGCAGATTACGGAATTCGTCTGGGCTATTAATTCCGCCGGCAGCGGTTTGGGCGGTCACGTCAAATACGATTGCAAGCAGTGCTGTACGGTCGATGCCGGGTTTGCTGATCCGCAGCGCTATCTCGGGGTCAGCCACTACTTCAGCCACAGCGTGCAATACGTCAGACCACTCGTTTAGCTGGCCCGCATCGCCGGCGAGTTCAAATACTGCCTGGGCGTAGGGCCGCGCGATCGCAGCGTTTTCGGCCATCACCGTCCCTAGATCTCCGCCGCCAGTTTGTCCAGCAGACCCTTATGCGTAGCCGCGTCGATTTCTTTAGCGATAATCCGCGCCGCGCCGGCGACCGCTATGCTGGCAACCTGGCCGCGCAGTTCTTCGCGGGCCCGGTTCACCTCCTGCTCAACCTCGGCGTGGGCTGCCGTGACAATGCGCTCGCGCTCTCGTCCCGCCTCGACCCGTGCTTCGTCGACGATACCGCTGCCCCGGGTGTTCGCTTCGTCGACAATATCCCGCCCCTGCGTGCGGGCTTCGTCGATCATGCCGGCAATTTTGACCTCGGCTTTCTCCAGCGAACGTGACCCCTCTTCGGCTGCCGCGAGTCCGTCCGCGATCTGCGTCTGACGTTCTTCGATCATGTTCATGATCAGTGGCCAAACAAATCGCATGCAGAACCACACGAACAAGACCATCGCGATCGTCTGCCCGATGATTGTTGCGTTTAAGTCCACCTGCTTACCCCTTTGATTAATACGATCTGGAGCGAATGCCCGCCCGCTGCTTTACTCGGACGCAATTTCCTCAACCACGTCTGCGGCGATTCGCTCCAGGCCGTCGATGTATTGATCCACGAACGGGTTCGCGAAAGCGAAAAACAGCGCGATGCCCACACCGATCATCGCGACCGCGTCGAGCAGCGCGACGACCAGAAACATCTTGGTCTGCAACATCGGCGCAAGTTCCGGCTGACGTGCGCTGCCCTCGAGGAAACGGCCGCCGAGCAACCCCATGCCGATGCCAACGCCCAATGCGCCAAGGCCGATCAGGATTGCGACAGCGATCGCAGTTAAACCAATTACAATTTCCATCAGTTGCTCCTAAAAAAGCATCATTCAAAAAAAGTCATTCCTCTAGTGCGCCTCGTGTGCCTGGCTCAGGTAGACGATGGTCAGCATCATGAATATGTACGCCTGCAGCGTAATGATAAGAATGTGGAACACTGCCCAGCCGAAATGCAGCGGCAGCTGCCAAAGACCGAGCAACGCTATAAGAATAAACATCAGCTCGCCAGCATACATATTGCCGAACAGCCGTAGCGACAGGGACAACGGTTTTGCCAACAGCGCCACTGTCTCCAGGATGAAATTGAACGCCATGACGAGTGGCCACAGGATCTTCGGCACGCCGAGTTCCTTCGGGCTCAACGGCTGCATGGTCAGTTCGCCCAGAAATCCGCCAATACCCTTGACCTTCAGGCTGAAAAAGATAATCAGTATGAACACTGAAATAGACATGCCAAACGTAATGTTCGGGTCGGCCGTCGGCACGACTTTGAGGCGCTCGACACCGAGCAGGTGTGCCACGCCGGGCAGCCAGTCGACCGGGATCAGATCCATCAGGTTCATCAGGAACACCCAGGCAACGATCGTCAGCGCCAGCGGCGCAATCAGCCGATTCTCTTTATGGAAGGTGTCGCGGACGCTGGTGTCGACGAAGCCGACCACCAGCTCGATCATGGCCTGCAGCTTGCCCGGATTGCTGATCGTGGCATTTTTTGCCACGTGTCTCAACAGAATCGATAAGCCCAGCCCAAGGCCTACCGAGAAAGCCATGGAATCGACGTTAATTGCCCAGAAATTGCCGGCGCATTCGTTCCAAACCCATCCCGCGTCGGTTTTGCACAACTGCAGGTTCTGCAGGTGATGCTGGATGTACTCGCTGGAGGTTTGTGCGCCTGCTGATGCCATGTGCTAGTTGCTTGTGTGCTTTAGCGAATCTGAGATTCCGGTGCCGGAAATGCCGGTGCGCAAAGAAATCCAGTAGACGAAAAACGTCGCCGTATACCCCACCATGGTCGGCACGATTTCGATCCGCAGGATCTTGATCGCCGCGATAAACAGCGCCACGGTCAACATGACCTTTATTGCCTCACTGACGTACACAGCGCTCACGTATCGCTCCGGTTGCTGACTCGCATCCATGCGAAACATTCTCAGTGCCTGGTAAAGGCCGGCAACAACCCCAATGCATCCGCCCGCGAATGCAGATATCAGCCAACTGCGACCGCCCACCAGCCCGGCCGCTGTGGCGGCAAGGCAGGTGACTACCAGTTGCCAACCGGCGAGCCGATAGGCGCCTATCCGCAGTCTCTTGAATGCCTGCGCATTGCGCATCTTTAGCAGGCTTTCCATGGGTACAAAAAAAAGCCACGGCACGCGCCGCTAGCGCGGCTGCGGGTGGCATCTTAGCGGCAAGCTGCCGCCGAGCCGGGGTATTCTATGGGGATCGTAGCGGTCGTTCAAGCTCGGCAAGCGCGTTGTCATCGGCTACTTGATGTGCTCGAGTATCCCCTGCAATTCGTCAGCGCTGTTGTAGCTGATGACGAGCTTGCCTTTGCCACGGGCACCATGCTGTATCGCGACGCGAGCCCCCAACCGGCCGGTCAGCTCATCCTGCAGTCGCCGAATATCCGGATCGATGCCGGTGGTGCTCCGCCCGGTCGTCGAACCACCCTGCAGCAGACGCCGCACCAGGCGCTCGGTTTCGCGGACCGACAGTCCCTTGGTGGCAACCAACCGGGCGACCTCAGTCTGGCGGGGCGCATCGGTCAGCGCCAGCAGGGCCCGGGCGTGACCCATCTCCAGCTCGCGGGATTGCAACAGCGCCTTCGCATCTTCGCTGAGTTCCAGCAGACGCAGCAGGTTGCTGACCGCGGCACGCGACCGGCCGATCGCGGTTGCCGCCTCCTGGTGGGTCATCTCGAATTCGTCGATCAACCGGCGCAAAGCCAGCGCTTCTTCCAGCGGATTGAGGTTCTCGCGCTGAATGTTCTCGATCAACGCCACGGCTATCACGGCCGAGTCCGGGATGTCACGGACTACGACCGGCACGTCGGCGAGACCGGCCAACTGCGCGGCACGCCAGCGGCGCTCGCCGGCCACGATCTCGTATTGGCCGGAATCGGTTGCGCCACCGCGGTTCAGCGGACGCACGATAATCGGTTGCACGATACCCTGGGCGCGAATTGATTCGGCCAGTTCTTCCAGGGATTCCCGGCGCATGTCCTGCCGCGGCTGGTAGGCGCCCCGCACCAACCGGTCGAGCGGCACTGAGCGAAGTGCGTCCTGGGATGGCGGTGCCGCGGGTTCGTAGTCCGTGGTGCTTAGCAGCTCCTCGAGCCCGCGCCCCAATCCGGTTTTCTTGACGGCCATGTCGTCGTCCCCGCAACTCCTTGCCGGCTGGCTGCGGGGGATATTACCTCAACGGACCGGGCAGGTGCGCCTGGCAGCCGTAGCCGTCACGCCACGCCGGCATGTTTGCGCTCCGATTCCTGCTGCATTATTTCGGCCGCGACGGCCACGTAAGCCAAGGCGCCGCGTGACCTGGGGTCGTGTAGCAACGCCGGCACCCCAAAACTCGGCGCTTCGGCCAGTCTCACGTTGCGTGGAATCACCGTACGGTACACCTTGTGCTTGAAATGCTTGATCAGCTGCTCCGAAACGTCGTTGGCCAGGCGATTGCGCGGATCGTACATGGTGCGCAACAGACCCTCTATCTGTAAACGGCGATTCACGGTATGGCGTACCTGGCGCACCGTCTCCAGCAATGAGGAGAGGCCTTCCAGCGCATAGTATTCGCACTGAATCGGAATCAGGACTCCATCGGCAGCGGTCAGTGCATTCAGCGTGAGCATATTGATCGACGGTGGGCAATCGATCAGCAGGTAATCGTAGAATTCGCGCACAGGCTCCAACGCGGTACGCAGCCGGTATTCGCGCCCGTTTTCCTGCATCAACCGGACTTCCGCGGCGGTCAGGTCGGGGTTGGCCGGTAGCAGTGAGAAATTGCCGGCATCGACGGCCACGATGACATCCCGGGCTTCGGCCTCGCCGAGCAGTACCTCACAGGCGGTTGATTCCAGCGCCGGTCCACCTATGCCACAACCAGTTGTCGCGTTGCCCTGCGGATCAATGTCGACGAGCAACACCCGCCGGTCGCTGGCGGCCAGCGACGCCGCGACATTGACGCAGGTCGTCGTTTTGCCAACGCCGCCTTTCTGGTTGGTGACTGCGATGACCCGGCTCATGGCAATGCTTAGGGTTCGATAATCACAACATGGCGCTCGGCATCGAGACCGGGCACGTCCACCGATGACACTTCGACTGAGGTCACGGTCCGCAGCAGCGGCTTGAGTTCTTCCTCCGGATAAAGCCCTTTCATTGCGACCAGCCGGCCACCCGCTGCGGTGAGATGTTGGCAACTTTGCACAAAATGCTCCAGAGATGAAAAGGCCCGCGTAATCACCGTATCGAAGGGCTGCTCCGGCGCAAACGCTTCCACCCGGGCCTGAACGACGGCGACATTGTCGAGTCCGAGTTCACCGATTGCCTGCGTAACAAAGCGCGTCTTCTTGCCCTTCGAATCCAGCAGAGTGTAGCGCCGGTGGGGGTCAAGTACGGCCAGCGGGATGCCGGGCAGGCCCGCGCCTGTTCCAAGATCCAGTACGTCGGTGCCGGCCAGGAATGGCAATGCCGTCAGCGAGTCGAGTACGTGCCGTGGCACCATTTCCTCGGGCGAACACGGCCCGGTCAGGTTGAACGCTTCGTTCCAGCGAACCAGCAGGCTGACAAACTGCGCCAGCGTATCGACGCCGGCGCCGGCAGGTTCGAGTCCGAGACTGGCCATCCCCGCGCGCAGTCGGCCGTCGATGTCCTGCTGCGCGGATGCCAACATTTGCCGTCCGCTGCCAGGACAACTAATCGCCCAGGCGCACCAGCGTGCGCCCGGTCACACGGCCGTCGATGTATCCCGGGAAGCATTCCTGCAACTGCTCGAGGCTGACTTGGCGGGTCGCGATCTGGTCGAGATGGCGCGGTTTCAAGTCGGTGGCAATACGCTGCCAGACCTCCAGTTTAAGCTCCCTGGACATCTCCGTGGAATTGATACCCAACAGGTTTACGCCGCGCAAAATAAACGGCATGACGGTGGTTTCAAGTTGTATACCAGCCGCCAGCCCAATGCTGGCAATGTTGCCGCCGCTGCGCATGGTGCGCGTCAACCAACCCAGCACATCGCCGCCCAGATTGTCTATAGCGCCTCCCCACATGGCCTTGTCCAGCGGCCGTTTGCTGAATTCGATCGTGCGCGCAGCCATGATGTCGGCTGCACCGAGTTCGCGTAAATACTCCTCGGCGGAAGTTTTGGAGGTGATGGCGGTAACCGCATAACCGAGTCCGGCCAGCATATCGATCGCCACGCTACCGACCCCACCGCTCGCACCGGTCACGGCGACCGGGCCGAGGTCGGGATGCTGGCCATTCTGCTCCATACGGTGCACGGCGAGACCGGCGGAAAAACCGGCGGTACCGATGACCATGGCCTCACGCAAGCTGAGACCTGCGGGCAAAGGGATAACCAGGTCGGCGGGGAAACGGCCGAATTCGGCATAGCCACCGTCGCGCGTTTCGCTAAGACCAGCGCCGACCACCAAGACTTCATCGCCGGCACTAAAGCGCTGGTCTTCGGAAGAAATGACAACGCCGGCGACGTCGATACCTCCGACCAGCGGGTATTGCCGCAGGATCTTGCCAGCACCAGTCGCGGCGAGGGCATCCTTATAGTTGATTCCCGACCAACTCGTGCGAATGACGACGTCACCGGCAGACAGATCATCGAGTGATATCTGTTCCAGCCGGGCTACGATCTCGTCGTTGTCCTGGTGTATGCGAAATGCCGTGAATGGTTCCATATGTACTACCTTAATAAATTGTGATCTGGTCTGCGCCCGGCGTTGCGACGTCTCTGCCGACCGGTCCAGTTGCCGCCGGCGCTGTTGTCGTTTTCAGCGGGCCGCGCACACAAATTAGCGCTGCAACAACCAATTAAAGTGTGTCAACGATGTCCTGCAAAAGTCCAGCGTCGTCCGGTGCCGTTGCTGGGGGGTAACGTTTAATCACCTTGCCGTCGCGATCGATCAGAAACTTCTCGAAGTTCCACTCAATGTCGCCGGGAAACCCGTCTGTCGCGCTGGTCAGCCATTCGTAAACCGGGTGCTTGTTTGCCCCGTTGACTTCGATTTTCTCAGTCAACGGAAAACTGACTGCGTAATTGGTAGCGCAAAACTCGACGATTTCATCCGCTGTCCCGGGTTCCTGCTCGCCAAACTGGTTGCAGGGAAACCCAAGGATCGCGAGTCCCTGATCTTTCAGGTCGCCATACAATTTTTCCAGACCTTCATACTGTGGCGTCAGACCACATTTACTGGCGACATTCACGGCCAGTACGACTTTGCCCTTTACATCCGGTACCAGATCGCCGCCACCCTGGATGCCGTTGATCTCAAAATCCTGCAGTGCCGCCATGTCGGTTCTCCCTTGGTTGGCCGAGAGTCAGTAACGATTGTACGTGGGGCAATTGTCCTGCGACTGATCCGATCATTCAATCTCTTCAGCCCGGTGGCAGGCGACCAGCGATTTCCCAACGGGCCGCAGTAGCGGCCTTTCGTCGGCACAACGTTGAATCGCATGGGGGCAGCGGGTCCGGAAGCCGCAACCGGACGGCGGCTCCAGCGGCGATGGCAGGTCGCCGGACAGCGGCTGCTGCTGCCGGCTGCGCTCGACCACCGGGTCGGGGATTGGCACCGCGTTGATTAACGCAAGCGTGTAAGGGTGGCGCGGGTGCTCGTACAGGCTTTGCCGGTCGGCGACCTCCACGGCGCGGCCAAGATACATCACCATGACGCGGTGGCTGATATGGCGCACGACCGCGAGGTCGTGGGCAATGAAAATCAAGGACAGGCCGCGTTCAACCTGCAGGTCCATTAACAAGTTAATGATCTGAGCCTGTATCGACACGTCGAGTGCGCTGACGGGTTCGTCACAGACGATCAATTGCGGATCAAACATCAGCGCGCGGGCGATCCCGATCCGCTGTGCCTGTCCGCCGGAGAATTCATGCGGGTAGCGATTCAGGTGCTCGGCAGCCAGCCCGACTCGCAGCAGCACCGACAGGATGCGTTCGTTCCGTTCTGGCTGTCCGAGGTCCGGTCGAAACGTGTTCAGCGGTTCACCGACGATCTGTGCAACCGTCATCCGTGGATCCAGTGATGCCTGTGGGTCCTGAAATATCACCTGCATGTCGCGGCGCATGTTCTTCAGTTCCCTGCGTGCCAGTTGTTCAAGATCACGGCCGAGCAGACACACGCGGCCACTTGCGGTCGGAATCAGTTGCAGCACCGCGCGGGCCAATGATGACTTGCCGCAACCGGACTCGCCGACCACCCCCAGCGTTTCGCCGGCAGCGAGTTCGAACGAGACGTCATCGACGGCAACCAATGACTGCGCCCGGGCAAACAACCCGGGCTGGGCAACCCGAAAGCGGACGCCGAGCCCGTCGACGGTTAGCAGCTGCCGCGCTGCGTGGTTCGTACGTGGCTTTTCGACTGCAGCTATTTCTGCGCCGAGTTCGGTGGGTGGCGCACTGACTGTCGCCAGCCGTTCCGGCATCGCTTCGTCGAGGCGCGGAACCGCCGCCAGCAATGCACGCGTGTAATCATCGGCCGGTTTGTAAAACACTTTGTCGACACTGCCGTATTCCCGGCATTCGCCGTCACGCATAACAAGGACACTATCAGCGTTGCCGGCCACGACACCCATGTCATGCGTAATCAGCAGTATCGATGTGTTGAACTCCGATTTGAGCTCGCGCATTAGCTTCAGGATCTGGGCCTGCACAGTGACATCCAGCGCCGTCGTCGGTTCATCGGCGATCAGCAGTCCCGGCCGGCACGACAGGGCCATCGCGATCATGACCCGTTGCCGCATGCCGCCGGATAGTTCGTGCGGGTACATGGCAAGGCGGCGTTCAGCTTCGGATATGCGTACCATCTCGAGCATCGTCCGCGCGTGTCTGAGCGCCTCGCCGCGTGACAAGCCGAGATGCCGTTGCAGCACGTGTCGCATCTGATTGCCGACCGTCAGGTACGGATTCAACGATGTCATCGGATCCTGGAATACCATTGAGATCTGTGCACCGCGCACCCGGTTCATATCGCCGTCGCTGAGCCCGATCAGCTCATCCCCTTTAAAACGAGCGCTGCCGTCCGCCCGGCCGTTTGCCGCCAGCAGTCCCATGATCGCAAGCGCCGTCTGGCTTTTGCCGGATCCGGACTCGCCGACAATGCCGAGCGTCTCGCCGGGATTTACGCGAAATTCGAGATTGCGGACTGCTTGCACCGGGCCGTCCGGCGTCGTGAACCTGACATTCAATGATTGGACTTCGAGTACGGCGTCAGCCATCAGTTGCTCCGGTCGCGCGGATCGAGTGCGTCGCGCAGTCCGTCACCGATGAAATTCAGACAAAACAAGGTCGTCGCCAGGAAGGCCCCCGGAAAGATCAACATCCACGGCGCGGTTTCCATTTCCTGCGCTCCCTCGTTCACCAGCGCGCCCCACGATGTCATCGGCTCCTGCACGCCAAGGCCAAGAAAACTAAGAAAGGATTCAACCAGGATTACCTGCGGGATCGTCAACGTCACATAGACGGCAACGACACCGAGCAAATTCGGAACGATGTGGTGAAGCACGATCTTAACGTTCGACACGCCCCCGGCGCGTGCCGCTTCCACGAATTCCTTTTCCTTCAGGCTCAAGGTCTGGCCACGAACGATCCGCGCCATGTCCAACCAGTTGATGGCGCCAATGGCAACGAAGATCAGCACGATACTGCGACCAAAGAACACCATTAGCAGGATCACAAAAAACATGAACGGCATCGCGTAGAGCACATCGACAATGCGCATCATGACGTGATCGCTGCGCCCACCGATGAACCCGGCCGTCGCGCCCCAGGCAATGCCGATGACTAAACTCACCGCGGTCGCGACCAAGCCCACCATCAGCGAGATTCGTCCGCCATACATCGTGCGGACGAACAGGTCCCGGCCCAGTGCGTCGGTGCCGAATAAATGCAACGTCGATAGAGAAGGGCCAACCGAAATCCGATCGAAGTCGGTCGCATCGAACGCATACGGGCTCAGTATTGGGGCGACCACGACCATCACGGACATTACGGCCAATAACAGCGTCGCCACAAATGCCGCGCGATTTTTCTTCAGTGTCTCCCATACGTCAGTCGATAGGGCGCGCCCACGAATGGTCGAGGTTTTCGTCGCAGCGTTCATGCGGTCACTGGTACTGCACACGTGGGTCGAGCCAGCCGTAGACGAGATCGACAATCAGGTTAAAAACGACTATCAAAACACCGTAGAAAACGACCACGCCCATGACCAGCGTGTAGTCGCGGTTTAACGCGCCCTGCACGAAAAAACGCCCCAGTCCCGGCACGCCGAAAATCTGTTCGATGACGACGGAACCGGTGATGATCGCTGCAGTTGCCGGACCTAAATACGATATGACCGGCAGCAATGCCGGCTTCAATGCGTGGCGGATGATCACTGCGCGTTGTGGCAAACCCTGTGCGCGTGCAGTGCGGATGAAATCAGCACGCAGCACCTCAATCATGCTGCCACGGGTAAGCCGGGCGATGTAGGCAATCTGCGGCAACGCCAGCGCAACAACCGGCAACACGAAGTTGCGCCAGTCACCCAAGCCCCCGGCCGGCAGCCATTTCAGCGTGACTGCGAATACCAACACCAACAGCGGTGCCATGACGAAGTTCGGGACCGATATACCGATCATTGCTGCGGCCATTGCGGCATGGTCGGTAAACGCGTTCTGTTTAAGCGCCGCGACCGTACCAACAGCGACGCCAACAACGAATGCCAGCAACATCGCGAGGCCGCCCAGTCGCAGCGATACCGGGAAGCCCGCTGCAATCAATTCGGTCACGGTGTAATCGCGGTACTGGAAAGACGGACCAAAGTCACCTTTCAACAAGCCACCGAGATACAGTCCAAATTGTCTGTACAGCGGCTCGTCAAGGTTGTAGGCGGCTTGCAGATTCGCCTCGATTTCCGGAGGTAAGCGCCGGTCGGTATCGAACGGCCCCCCTGGCGCTGCCTTGATTAGAAAAAACGCCAACGCTATCAGGACCAGCAGCGTGGGTATCGCGCCCAACACTCGCTTTAGTGCAAAGCGAAGCATACATCGAGCCTCAGTGCTTCAGTATGTAGAAGTTCTTCGTGTAGTGATGATCCATGATGTTGGCCTCGAAACCGCCAACCCAAGGCTTGATCAGGTGTTTGCTGACGTAAAAATAGATCGGGATTATCGGCTGCGCTTCCAGCATCAGCCGCTCGGCCGCTTCCATCAACGCAGCACGTTTCTGCATATCGGGCTCGGCCGACGCCGCATCGAGCAGCGCATCGTATTCGTCGTTCGCAAATCCGGAATCATTCTGCTCATTGTCCGACGCGAGCAATTGAGTGAAAGTGTAGGCATCATTGTAATCGCCTATCCACCCGTTGCGAGCAACGCCGGGCATCGTTTTCTGCTTGCGCGTCTCGAGAAACACCTTCCATTCCTGGTTCAATAACTTCGTCTCGACACCGAGCACTTGTTTCCACATGGAAGCAATTGCCAACGCTATCCGCTTATGGTTCTCGCTGGTGTTGTACAGAAACTGCAGTGTCAGAGGGTTGTCCGCGGAATAGCCACTCACTTTATACAAGCGCTGCGCCTCTGTATTGCGTTCCGCCTGTGTCCATCCAGCCCAGGCAGGTGGCTGCTGCGTGTAACCGGTGACCCGTGGCGTCCAGCTGTAGGCGGGAATTTCGCCGGAGCCGGTAATTTTTTCGGTCAGCACCTCGCGGTCGATCGCGAGCGCCAACGCGCGCCGGAGTTTCGGCATACCGGCGAATGGCGGTAACGTCAGGTTCAGGCTGTAGTAATAACTACCTAGATATGGGCTGATGTACAGCTGATCGGCTATGTGTTCGCGGATCCACGCGATCTGTTTGAATGGCAGGTCCTGCGTGAAATCCAGCTCATCGGCACGGTAACGTCTCAGCATCGCGTCCTGGTTTTCGATCGGGAGGTAGTTGACCTCATCGATAACGGTGTGCTCATCGTCCCAATAATTCTGGTTTCGGAGCAGGCGAATATGCGACTGCACGACCCATTCGTCGAGTATGTATGCCCCGTTGCCGACCAGATGCCCGGCCCGCACGAACCGAGCGCCAAACTCCTCCACGCTTAGCGGGTGCACCGCATACGTCGTCGAGTGCGTAAGTAAGCCCAGGAAATACGGGGTCGGCCCAATCAGCCGGATTTCGAGTGTCCGGTCGTCGAGCGCCGTGACGCCCAGTTGATCCGGAGGTAACTCACCTTTGACGATTTGTTCCGCGTTGACAATTGGGAACAGAATGCTCGAGTACTGCGACAGCGTGGCCGGGTCGACGCTGCGCCTGAACCCGTACTCGAAATCCGCGGCCGTCACCGGATCACCATTCGACCAGCGCCCGTCAACACGCAGCGTGAACGTGTAGACGGTCCCGTCGTCGCTGATTTGCCACGCTTCAGCGGCGCCGGGAATCAAACGACCATCGGGCGCTTCGCTGACCAGGCCCTCGAACAGATCGCGCAGAATATTCGACGCCGGAACCCCTTCGGCCCGGTGCGGATCGAGCGTCTGCGGCTCCGCCCCGTTGTTCTTAGTCAGGATCTGCTCCGCAGCCAACTCTGTGCCAGACGCACCACCGACAGGCGTGTTGCGCATGGTCTGCCCGGAGTCCGGCGCTCCGCAGCCACCTGACAACATCGCGGCTGCCGCGACGAATACCAGCCTAAGTCGGTTCGTGACGCGCGCAGGCACCTCAGGCGCTCTTCAGCTGCCGCTTTTTCAGGTGAACCAGCAGTAAGGAAATAGCGGCCGGCGTCATGCCAGGAATTCGTGCCGCCTGCCCCACGGTAAGGGGCCTGATTTCGATCAGTTTTTGCCTGATTTCGTTCGATACGCCGCGCAAGCGCGAATAGTCCAGGTCGTGGGTAAGTGGCGTTGCCGCGTAACGACGATTGCGCGCGATTTCTTTTTCCTGTCGCTTCAGATAGCCCGCATAGCGGGACTGGATCTCTACCTGCTGGTTGATCTGCGCGGTGAGTTCTGGAGTTTCTCCCGGTAAAACTGTGCGCGGTCCAACGCCGTCGATCGCCGTCAAACGTTCGTAGCCGACCTCCGGGCGGCGGAGAACGTCCACTGCCCGCTGGTTTGTATCGCTGTTCGAATGACCCGGTAGCGCATTCGCGCCGACCAGAATACCAGCCAGTCGTTGTTGCTCCCGCTCAATCTGCTCACGCTTGAGTTCAAACAATTTCCAACGATGATCATCGACGAGACCGAACTCCCGCGCAATTGGCGTGAGCCTCAAGTCTGCGTTGTCCTCGCGCAGCAACAACCGGTACTCGGCGCGGCTCGTAAACATCCGGTACGGCTCAGTGGTGCCTCGGTTGACCAGATCGTCGACGAGCACCCCGATATAGCCTTGGTCCCTGCCCGGGCACCATCCTTCATCGCCGCGCCAAGCCAACGCCGCATTGACTCCAGCCAGCAACCCCTGGGCTGCCGCTTCTTCGTAACCGGTCGTGCCGTTGATCTGGCCGGCGAAATAAAGACCCGAAATCGTCTTGGTTTCCAGCGTGGGCCGCAAGGCGCGCGGATCAAAGTAATCGTACTCAATTGCATACCCCGGGCGCGTGATATGCGCGCGCTCGAGTCCGGGGATCGTGTGCAGAAATTTCTGCTGGATCTCGAAGGGCAGGCTTGTGGAAATGCCATTCGGGTAGATTTCGGTGGTCGTCAGGCCCTCCGGCTCGATGAAAATCTGGTGGCTGGTGCGATCGGCAAAGCGCACGATTTTGTCTTCGATCGACGGACAATAGCGCGGCCCTACGCCCTCGATCGCGCCCGTATACATCGGTGACTGATCCAGCCCGGAACGGATGATCTCGTGGGTCGCCTCGGTCGTATGCGTGATGTGGCAATCGACCTGGCGTGGGTGCTCGCTGCGGCTGCCGATGAACGAAAACACCGGTACCGGCACATCGCCAGGCTGTACCCGCATGACGTCGAAATTTACGGTACCGCCATCGATGCGGGGCGGCGTGCCGGTTTTTAGCCGGCCAACGGGCAGGTCAAGTTCGCGCAATCGCTCGGCCAAGCCGATCGAGGCGGGATCACCGGCGCGTCCACCCGTTGACTGATTCTGGCCTACATGGATACGTCCGCCGAGAAAGGTCCCTACGGTGAGCACGACGATGGGCGCGTGAACGCTAAGCCCCGACTGCGTAACGACACCACCGACACGACCGTTTTTCACAATCAGGTCGTCAACGCTCTGCTGGAACAAGGCCAGCCCCCGCTGGCTTTCGACCGCGGTCCGAACTGCCTGACGGTATAACACGCGGTCGGCCTGGGCGCGTGTCGCCCGGACCGCCGGGCCTTTACGCGCATTGAGTGTACGAAAGTGAATGCCGGCCTGATCCGCAGCCCGCGCCATGATGCCACCCAGCGCATCGACTTCGCGCACCAGGTGGCCTTTGCCGATACCGCCAATCGCCGGATTGCAGCTCATCTGCCCGACTGTTTCGATGTTTTGCGTCAACAGCAGCGTTCGCGCACCCATGCGGGCCGCTGCACAGGCGGCCTCGGTCCCCGCGTGGCCGCCGCCGATGACAATAACGTCAAATGTTGCTGGATTAGACATGGTGGATTCAAAGCTACTTTCCGGCGGCACATTCTACCCTTCCCACCGACAGACGTCGCTTGTCGGGCAGTTCGTTGCGAGGCCGAACTGGTCTCACGCTACCCCTCAGATTCCGGCAGAAATACCCGGTTGCAACGGCGTCAAAGCGGCCCACATCAAGCGATTTGACCTAATGCTGCGACACCTATCACGGACAGTGACAGACCGTTTTGCGAGCATGTGCACACCAGGCTATCCGCTCGCTCACACGGGCTAGCGACAGCGAAAGATAACGAAGTCGTTCGCCATGGATCCACACAATCTTCCAGAAATACCGTATCCCGATAGTTCCACGCCGGGTTCTGGGACGTCGACGCCGTCGCTTCCGGCGGGATCGCTGACGCTGCCGTGGCTGTATCTGCTGTGGGTCGGGCTCGTCTGGATCAGTGCGTATTTCAACCAGTCATATATCAGTAGTGACGGCGTCGCGATATTGCTCGGCGGCGCGGCAACCACTAACGCTTTTTTCGTCGGCTTGGCTCGGGGGCTGTCCCGACAAACCTTCAGCGAAGACGACATCGCGGTAGCACAAAGCACCATAGCTATTGCCTGGATTGCCGCCTATACGTATTTCAGCGCCGAATCCGGTGAGCTGGTCTTGGGTATGTACATGACCGTGATGACGTTTGCGATTTTTCGGCTGGACACCTGGGCGTTCCTAAAAATATCGATATTTGCCGGTCTGAGTTACGTGGTTGCGGTCGGCCTGCAGTGGGCCGCCAACCCGCTGGCTGTCGATCTGTGGCAGTCCGCGTTCAGATTACTGCTGTTGCAGGCAGTAATGATTTGGGGCCTGATTTACGCTCGTCAATTGCGCGAGTTGCGTAACCAGCTGCAGTTTCGCAATGAAGAACTGCAATCAATGATCGCGAGGGTTTCCAAGATTGCCGCGCAGGATCACCTGACCAAGTCGTTCAATCGTCGCTATATTATGGAGGCGCTGGCGCGCGAAAAGGCGCGTTCGGATCGCACCGGTAAAACGTTTTCTGTCGCTATCTTCGACCTCGACCATTTCAAATCCGTCAACGACAAATACGGGCACTTGATCGGTGACCAGATTTTGTTGGAGTTCGCAAAGCGCGTTAAGGGCGAGTTTCGCGCGATGGATACAGTCGATCCTGGGGAATTCAAACGGTCGTTCGGACGCTTTGGTGGCGAGGAATTCATTGCCGTGTTGCCCACCACTAATCTGGAGGGCGCATTCCAGTGTGCGGATCGGATCCGTGCGTCAATCAGCGAGCGGATGTTCATCGACCTGATGACCATCACGGTCTCCGCCGGCGTTGCTCAATACCGTGCGGGCGAGACAATACCCGAAATTCTGACCCGCGCCGACCAAGCCCTGTACGGCGCTAAACAGAATGGCCGCAACCAAGTGCACTGCGCTGGCCTCGACCTCATTGCCGATTCCCACACCGTGCCGAATCTCAGGATTTTGAGTTAGCAATAAAGCGAACGGAATCGGCTGCAAGAAACCCGGCGCACGGCCCCGTTGCCGGCAGTTTCCTCCGATTACTTACCGATACAGAAACTCGAGAAGATCCGGCCGAGCAGATCGTCATTGTGAAACTCGCCAGTGATTTCCGCCAGCGCATTTTGCACCTGCAGCAGTTCCTCGGCCATCAGCTCACCGGCGGCGTGTTTTTCCAGTTGCTGCCGGGCCTGATCGAAATGTTGGCGGGCCCTGGCAAGGCTCTCAAGATGCCTGCGCCGGGCCGTGATCGCGCCTTCTGCTGGCGGTTCGTAACCGAGCACTGATTTCAGATGGTTGCGCAGCGCCTCGATACCGTCGCGTTCGAGCGCCGAGACATTGATGGAACCGTCCGCGACCGGGCCAGCGGACTCGCCCGTCAGGTCAATCTTGTTTCTGACGACCGTGTAGCCTAACCCGTCGGGTAGCTCCGCCGTCAGTGCGTCCAGTTCATGGTCTGCCCGATTGGCATCCAGGACAATCAGTGCATGATCGGCGGATCTAAGCTCGGCTCTGGCGCGGCGAATACCTTCTTCTTCGACGGGGTCCCGCCACGCTCGCAACCCGGCGGTATCAACAACATGCAATGGCAATCCATCGAGGTCCAGTTGTTCGTGCACCAGGTCACGGGTCGTGCCCGAGACGTCGGTGACAATAGCCACGTCATAACCAGCGAGGGCGTTCAACAGGCTCGACTTTCCGACATTCGGCCGTCCCGCGACGACGACTGTGACACCATCCCGCAATAAACATCCCTGACGTACTACCCGCTCCAGATCACGAAACTGCTGTTCCAGGCCGATGATGCGTTCGAGCAACGCAGCGTCTTGCAGAAAATCGATTTCCTCTTCGGGAAAATCAATTGCCGCCTCCACGTGCGTGCGCAATTGGGTAACGCTTTCGTTTAGATCCGTGATGGCATCGGAGAAATCACCGCGCAGGGAGCGTTGGGCAGCGCGCGCCGCCGACCGCGAGCTGCTGTCGATCAGATCGGCTATTGCTTCGGCCTGGGCCAGATCCATGCGGTCGTTCAGAAACGCGCGGCGCGAGAATTCGCCAGGTTCAGCGATGCGCGCACCCAATTCGATCGCACGTTCGATCAACAGATCACAAACCATAGTGCCGCCATGGCCCTGCAGTTCCAACACGTCTTCGCCGGTAAACGAATGCGGTGCAGGAAACAGTAGCGCAATACCACTGTCGATAGGCTCGCCGGTGGCGTCGACAAACTTCCGCAGTTCCGCGCGGCGCGGTTCCGGTAACTCCCCGAGCATGCTTGTCGCGATCTCGCCGACTCCCGGTCCCGATACGCGAATCACGGCGATACCGCCGCGCCCTGGCGGTGTCGCGCGCGCCACTATCGTGTCGTCTTGTCGCGGAACCTTCATCGCCGATTACGTCGGGACGGTAACAGGCCGGTATCACTCAATGAGCGCCGCTGACCACCCGGTTAATCCGCCATTGCTGAAGGATGGAGAGTACCGAGTTGGTCAGCCAGTACAACACCAAGCCGGCCGGGAAGAATGCAAAAAATACCGTGAACATCACGGGCAGAAAGGTCATGACCTTGGCTTGCACCGGGTCAGGCGGAGCTGGGTTAAGTTTTTGTTGTCCAAACATTGCGGCACCCATCAACAACGGCAACACAAAGTACGGGTCCCGAATTGACAGATCCGTGATCCATAGCATAAATGGGGCTTGGCGCATCTCGACACTTTCCAGCAGCACCCAGTAGAACGCAATAAAAAATGGTATCTGAATCAACATCGGCAGACACCCGGCAACCGGGTTAACTTTTTCGCGCTTGTATAAATCCATCAGTGCCTGGCTCATCGCTTGGCGATCATCCTTGTGCCGGTCTTGCAAGGCTTTGAGCCGTGGCTGCAAGTTGCGCATCTT
>JAPUGB010000125.1 GCA_027293165.1 Gammaproteobacteria bacterium | reverse complement strand
CCTGTGCATCGACGAATCCAAGCAGCTCGGCCAGGGTGCGGTCCAGGCGCAGGATGTTGTCCTCGCTCTCGAGGCTGGATGGCCCGAAAATATGCGCGACATAGTCGGTCGAGGAAAAACTGACGGCGAGGTAGTCCGGCGTCGCGTCGCGGCCGAGACCCTCGTTCCGAATCAGGGCCGTGGCAAAGTCGAGGGTCAATTCGTCCCCCGCCGGACTTATGGTCAGCAGCGTCGTGAAGTATTTATCCCCGAGCGTACCGAAGGGATGGGGGAAGGTTCGCCCGAAACCGGGCAGTGCGGTTTCGTAAGGCCTATCATCGGCTGCGCCGAACAGGTAGCTCGATTGATCGCGCAACAACTGCCACGATTTACCGGAATACTTATTTGTCGGCTTCTGTGCGTTCCACTCGGTCACCCATAAGGGATATTGATCGTAGTAGAAGCTACTGGTGATGAATTCGCCGGAGCTCTTGGAAAACCAGAATGCCTTGCCGGTGTGCCCCGCCATCGAGATGGCGCCGCGGTCCTTAACGGAGACGCCGAAGACCTTCGAGTTTCCACCTTGAACCAGCGTCACTTCGTCGCTGAACGTCGCTACCAATATGCGCGAAGGCGACCGGCCATTCGACCGGGCGGTCTTCTGCGTGTAATCGATCTCGGATTTCTTGTCGACACCCGCTCCCTTGCTGAGGAGTGGGTAACGGAAATCCTCGACGTTATAGGTCAATTCTCCAGTGGCCCGATCCAGCCAGACGTTTGCTACCATGCCATGTTCGGCGGGGTCGGCCCCGGTCGCAAGGGTCGTATGTCCCACGATTGTTTCATTGTTTGCGTGACGGTGGTGGGCGTTATCGTAAACGGTGCCGGTATCCAGCAAATAGCGGAACCCCCCTTTGCCGAGGCGGTCATAGTAGCGCGTGGTCAAATCACCGCGCAGCTGATCAACGGTAATCTGTAATATCAGCCGCGGCAGATTGGGCTCCCGGGCAGAGGAATTGGCTATCGGAAGCGCAATGAAGCTTATTGCGCAGGCGAGTAATGCTAGGTCTCGGAGAGTATTTCTTTTCATGTACTACCTCCCTGCGAGTTACTGAAAGTGTGACAAACCTCGTAGTGATCGATTGCTTCGGCATGTAACAACTAAATCACGATTTTTGTTGTGCTGATTCGCGAAAGAATCAAGATTGAGTCAATCGATGAAACCCGCCACCGAAGTCGCAATGTGCCGATTTGCGGCATCGTTCAAAGACGTGACTCCACAATCCGAAGTTCCGGTTTCGGCTAGAATTGCCAGCTCGCGCTCAAGCCGAGATATACGAGGTAATTCTTGCTGTAGTCGCCTCTAAGGAACCTGCGATCGATCTCGGCATCGCCGGCATCGACGATCTCGAGCGAACCTCCAATCTTTAGATCATCGGCCCACTGATACTGGGTCCCGACGGCATAGCGAAACTGACGATCGACCGGCATGTCGGGCGTGCGGTCCTCCTTGTCCACGGGCGAACTGTCGTAGGCGATGCCCGCCTGCAACAGCCAATCATCGTTCGGCCGGTAATGAATCCCGCCAGCGATGTGATAGGTATCCTGCCAGTTTCTGGCAACCTGCACCGAAAGCCGTTCCGTCGAGATGTACAGGTTATCGAGAGCGCTCCAGTCGTCCCAGCCGATCGTTCCCAGGAGCGCGAATTGATCGTTAAGTTCGTGATAGACCCCTACGCGGATGTACTGGGGCAACGTAAGGCGCGTATCTACCGCGGCTGAAACTCCCACGGGATTGATTTCGACATCGCCACTGAAATCGAGCGCCAACTTCGACTGATAGCTGATTCCGAAGCGCGTCCGAGGGCTCAGATCGATCAACGTGCTCAAGTTGAAGCCGAACTCGGTATCATCACCGTCCAGCGATACTTGCCCATTCGGTCGTCCTGGAACTGGCACCGCCGAATCTTGATCAAGGGTCGCATACATGACGCTGACCCCAGCACCAAGCGAAAGCCAGTCGTTGACGCGATAAGCGATCACCGGCTGCGCGCTGACGGTAAGGAGTTGGACGTCCTGAACCAAAAACCGGCCCGTCCAACCGTCGCTGTAGTCGAGAGCGGCCCCCGAAATCGAGAGCAGACCGACGCCAATCTTCAGATTGTCCGAAAGGCTGTGCACATAAAACCCGGTGAGGAGCGGGGCTGGGGCTGAAATGGCCTCACCGCCATCGTCGCCAGGTATGGGCGTGGTGGGATCACCGGCGAATTCAATCTCGCCGTAAATCAATCCGAGGCCGCCCATCAACTGACTGCCGTCCAAGTGCGTCATGCCGGCGGGGTTGTGGAACGCGGTCGAAGCGTCGCCTGCAAATGCCTGTGCACCGGCCCCGGCGACACCCGCGCTCGGTGTGTTGAATTCGTTGAGGTAGAGCCCCCCGGCCCAGCCTTGCGCCAGCGGGAGCGCGAGCACTACCCAGATCACGGCAAAACAACCAAACATGCGCCTAGACGCATGGGCCTTTGTCCACGTCATGCGCCGCTTGATTTCTTCTCTGGCGACTGGATACGGTACAGCGTCGCGTAGAGGACCGGTACCAGTACCATCGTGAGGATAGTGCCGAAAGTCAGGCCGGCCATGATGGTCATCGCCATGGACACCCAAAAGGCATCTTGAAGCAGGGGCATCACCCCCAGCACCGTGGTGGCTGCCCCCAACGCCACCGGGCGCACCCGCGACATTCCCGCATCAACCGTGGAGTCGTACGGACTCTTGCCGTCAGCCAGGTTGGCGTTGATTTCGTCTATCAATACGATGGCGTTCTTGATCATCAGTCCCGCGAGGCTCATGACGCCGAGGAGCGCCATGAAGCCGAACGGGGTTTGCGTCGGCAGCATGACCGCGGTCACGCCAATTATCGCAAAGGGAATGGTGAGAGC
>JAPUGB010000124.1 GCA_027293165.1 Gammaproteobacteria bacterium | reverse complement strand
TGCGGTCATACGAACCAATCTTGTCGAGTAGTTGATCGTGGGAGTTTTTCAGCCGCTCGACATAGGCGCGGACTTCCGGTGCGTGTGCATTGAAGCGCCGATGACCGCGATGGCGGCCTCGGTGCGTGCTGGCCAGACGGGCCGTTGCGGGCGGCTCGGCCAGTTGCACGATATAGAGCTGCTCGGAAGGGTTAGCGACGCTGCCCGGACTTGTTGTGACATGGGGGCTGCCCGGCGCCGGCCTGGACCGGTTCTGGGACCATGTCGCCGCCGACGGCAGCAGGACCGACAACCCGATAGCGACAGCAAAAACTTGGCGCAGTTTTTTCATCGGCAAGCTGTTCCGGCGGCCGGTGCGGCCGCGACCTGTCCCGGCGGCGAGGCCGCGGGAATCAGGTGGATATCTTTCTATTAATTTGCAAGGAGTTAAGAGTTTTTCTTAACGTGACACTAGCATATTTTACTAAATATCCACAGCCGCGGCCTATCTGCCGGGGCGTATCAGGGCATTATTTTTGGCCCTTCGAATCTCCGTGGCCGACCCGCGGTCGGGGCCGACAGCGCCCGGGACGACACAGTCCAGCGCTTTCCCAAACCGCCGCCGCACCCCCAGCGCGGTCAACGCGGGTGGTCTACCGCTGATATTGGCGCTGGTTGAGACCAGCGCCGTATCGGCTGCCCGGCACAGCGCCGCAGCCGCGGGGTGCGCCGTGACCCGGACTGCCAGTGTTTCCCGCCCACCGGTGAGCCAGTTCGGGGTATCCGGCCGTGCACTCACGATCCAGGTAATCGCTTGCTTTGGCTTCCCGCGCAGTCGCCGGGCCTCCTTACGGTCGGGTTGGATCCACTCCTCGAGTTGCTCGAGATCAGCTGCAATCACGATCAGTCCGGCGGCGGCGCTGCGAGACTTGAGCTGCAACAGCCGCTCGACTGCCGCTGCGTCGCCGGGCAGGCAACCAAGCCCGTAAACTCCCTCGGTTGGATAGGCGACGATTCCGCCGTCCCATATCGCGCGGGCGGCCTGTCGAATTAGCACAGTCGAGGTCATGCGGCGCTGTTATCGTGCGAGCGTTGTTGGATTTGATGTGTAACTTGAATTTCGCGGACCCGTTCATGGTAGCGCGGAATGTAGACAGGTTGTGCGGATGTTCTAAGGCGCAGGTGCCGCGCAAATGCTCCGGCGCTACGCTGTCGCTCGCGCTCTCTAGATATACCCGACACCTGTGCAAGCACTCGCACAGTTCATCCCGTGATATGAATTGGACTGCGCAATTCGCGCGGGTATCCGAATGTCCGCTATCGGCCCAAAGCAAACATTGCGAGCAGTTTTCTTGCTGCGGCAATTTCTGGAGCAATAGCTCCCATTCACAGCAAACTATGGGCGGCTTTTTCCTAGGGTAACCTGATAGTTCTGCCTGTTATTCGCAGGTCCATTCGTCGTCCACCTTTTCGCAGAAATCCGGCGGGCCGCGCTGCTCCCACAACTCCATTAAGCCCGATCCTTCGGCGACGTCGAGGTACTTTGGATTGGCCGTAAAGCCCATGTGCCAATCAGGATAATCGGAAAACTGATGAGAACAAGCGCCGTCACGAAGGTGACCGTCCACTCGGGCAGTTTCAGCGCAGGAAAGACCGTAGCTGACATCTCGATCAGCAGCCAGCCCACGATGGCATACGCCACCATCACCTTAAAGACATTGCGCCTTCTCAGCTCCCCCCAGAAAGATGGCATAGAAATCCCCCGGATCGTATGCGCTGAGTTTACCTGCCTATGGCCGAGACAGCAGCCAATTTCAAGCGAAACAGCCCTCAGGAATGCCTAACTGCGAGCGCCCGCATCTGGGCGACGGCCAGACATTCACACGCCCGCGGTAACCGCAAACGCGATGTGGTTGGAAATCAATTGGGTGATCTAACCGGGTTCGGTTGACGGAGTGTCGGTTGTTGCTTCGCCGGACAGGACCGCTGCGCTCTCGGATTGCACGGCCGCAGCTTTATCGTCCGTTTTCCTGGCGACCTTCTTCTTCGCCGTCTTTTTAGCTGTCTTTTTCTTCTTCTTCTTTTTTGCCTTTGTCTTTGACTCGACCTTGGCCTTGGTTTTCGCTTTTTTCTTCGCGCCGCGTCGGCCGCGCGCTGGGGCTTTCTCGAGCAACTCTTTGCATTCTTCGAGCGTGAGGCTGGCCGGTTCCCGATCCTTGGGTATGCGCGCGTTCTTGCTTTTATCCGTCACGTACGGACCGTAACGTCCGTTAAGTACCTGGATACCTTCGTCCTCGAAGTCCTGAATGATTCGCTGTTTGTCTGCTTCCTTTTTTTCGGCGATGAATTCCAGCGCTTTTTCCAGGCCAATCGTGTAGGGGTCATCGTCCCGAATGGACACAAACTTGTCCCCGTACCGGACATAGGGCCCAAATCGTCCAATACTGGCCGAAACCGGTTCGCCGTCGGGAGTTTCACCGAGCTTGCGCGGCAATTTGAACAACTCAAGCGCTTCGGCAAACTCAATCGTCGAAATCTTCTGACCTGGCTTCAAGCCGGCGAACTTCGGCTTCTCCTCGTCGTCGCGGGTACCAATCTGCACAAACGGCCCAAAGCGACCCATTCGGACACTAACCGGCCGCCCCGATTTTGGATCGGTTCCGAGCTGGCGTGCCTGAGCGGCCTGTTCGCGCGTTACACTGACTTCCTTCTCCTTCACGAGTTCATTAAACGGCCCCCAAAACTCTTCGAGTACCGGCACCCAGTCCTTTTCATCCCGCGACACTTCGTCCAGGACGTCCTCGAGGCCCGCGGTGAAGTCGTAATCGACATAGCGGGTGAAGTGATCGGTTAGAAAGCGACTCACGATGCGCCCTATATCGGTCGGTAAAAATCGCTTGCCGTCCATTTCAACGTACTCGCGATTTTTGAGTGTGGAGATGATGCTGGCATAGGTTGACGGTCGGCCAATACCGTATTCCTCCAGCTCCTTGACCAAGCGCGCTTCCGTATACCGCGGCGGCGGTTCCGTGAAGTGCTGGTCGGCGCGTATATCGGCCAAGCTCAGTACCTGGTTCTGTTCGACCGCAGGAAGCGCACGATCGGCTTCGTCGTCTTTTACGTCATCGCTGCCTTCCTGGTAGACGGCAATAAAACCCGGTTCGACCAGTGTCTGCCCGCTCGCCCGGAGCCGACCTACCTCCGGCTGTTTACTGGGCACCAGGTCCAGGGCTACGGTATCGAAGATAGCAGGGACCATCTGGCTGGCGATCGTGCGTTTCCAGATCAGCGAATAAAGTTTGAATTCGTCATCGCTCAAATGACTTTTCATGTCCTCCGGCGTCCGCGACGCGCTGGTTGGGCGAACGCCTTCATGCGCTTCCTGGGCATTCTTGGCCTTGGTCTTGTAAATTCGCGCGCTCTCCGGCAGGTTGTTTGGGCCGTAACGCGCGGAAATTAACTTGCGGATATCGTCCAGGGCCTCGCCCGACAATGTGACGGAATCGGTTCGCATGTAAGTGATCAGGCCGACCGACCCGTCGCCGGTATCGATGCCTTCATAAAGCCCTTGCGCGGTGCGCATCGTTCGCTGCGTGTTGAAGCCAAGCTTGCGGGAAGCTTCCTGTTGCAGTGTCGACGTGGTAAATGGCGCGGCCGGGTTTCGCTTGCGCTGCTTTTTTTCGATTTTCTGTACACGAACCTCCCCATCCGCGGCCAGTAGCAGTTGGTCGCGTGCGGAATTAGCTTGTTGATCGTTCACGAAGCTGAACTGCTCAACTTTGTCGCCTTGATATTCGGCAAGCCGCGATACGAAACTTCCACCGTCGGCGCTGATGTCGCCCTCCAGCGACCAGTACTCCCGGGGGTTAAAAGCTTCGATTTCTTCCTCGCGCTCGACGATCATCCGCAGCGCGGGGCTTTGCACCCGGCCGGCTGAAAGGCCGGGCTTGATTTTCTTCCACAGCAGCGGCGAGAGGTTGAAACCGACCAGGTAGTCTAGTGCCCGGCGCGCCTGCTGCGCGCTAACCAGGGCGTTGGACAATTCCCGCGGTTGCTTTATAGCTTCTTGGACCGCACGCTTGGTGATCTCGAAAAAAGCAACGCGGTGAACTTTCTTGTTGTCGAGCGCGCCCCGCTCCTTCAGAATTTCGTAAAGGTGCCAGGAAATGGCCTCGCCTTCGCGGTCCGGGTCAGTCGCCAGATACAGCGCATCAGCTTTTTTCAGGGCCTTGGCAATAGCACGGATGTGCTTCTCGTTTTTCTCAATGACCTCGTATTTCATTGCAAAGCCGTTGTCTGGGTCGACAGCGCCCTCTTTTGGCACCAAGTCCCTGACATGGCCGTATGAGGCCAGGACGATAAAGTCCGGACCGAGGTATTTCTCAATCGTCCTCGCCTTAGCGGGCGATTCGACAACGACAACGTTTGTACTCATTTAACCGGCTGCGTATATGCGACGAACCGCGGTATGACCGCGGCTCTTAATACAGCGATCATTTTCTGGTCAACGTACGCTCAGTGCACGCCTCCGTCATTCTGGTCAAAAACGAGATCTTCCATACGGGCAAAAGCAGCCTCTTGCCCCGGTTGGCTGAACAGCACCATTAGCACCACCCATTTAACCTGTTCGACGCCGATGTCTTCGGCTTCAAGCGCCATGAGCCGGTCCAGGACCAGTTCCCGATGGACCGGCGACAGAATGCCGATCTGCTCCAGGTACATGACATAGCCCCTGCACTCGGCGTCCAGACGAGCCAGTTCCCGGCCATTGAACAGCCGAAAGGATGGCGCAGCGGGGGGATTGGCGAACGGGTGCTCCCCGCCGGCCGTCAGTTCCTCGAGCCAACCGAGCGCCCGGTCGACCTCGAACTCACCAAATCCGGCCTGAAGCAACTCTTCCCGCAGAATGACCTGGTCAGGCCCGGCTTCCGGTTCCTGCTCGGAAAAGTTCTCAAACAGATACATGAGCACATCGAGCACGCTTTCGCTCATTTGGGTCGTCCTTCCCTTCGCCTGTGATGTCCGCCAGGCAGCGTCTCTGCGCGCCCGTCCAATTCCAGGATCAGGAGCATGGAGGAAACCTCATCCGCCGTCAATCCGCTGCGCTCGACCAGCACGTCCACGGAAACCGGGTCCCAGCCCATCGCTGTCAATAGGCGTCGATACTCCGGATCCTCTGATTTATCCTTGGTGTCCGCGGCTGCTGCCGTCGCATAAGCGTCGACGGCAGCATCGATGAGCCCCCCTAGCTCCTCGACAATGTCTCGCGCGGTTTCGACCAGCTTCGCTCCTTGTCGGATCAATTGGTGGCAGCCTTTGCTCAATGGACTGTGAATTGACCCGGGTATAGCGAATACTTCCCGGCCCTGTTCGCCAGCTAAGCGTGCTGTGATCAGGGCGCCGCTGCGTATCCCGGCCTCCACGACCAGCGTACCGACGGTCAGCCCGCTGATCAGCCGGTTTCGCCGGGGAAAGTTTGAGCGCAGGGATTCCGTGCCGGGGGGGAACTCCGATACCAGCGCGCCTTGCATGCTGATCGAATCGGCCAGGCCCTCATTCTGTGGCGGGTAGACGTAGTCCAGCCCGGTTCCGCAGACGGCGATCGTCAGACCGCCGGCCTCAAGCGCGCCCAAGTGCGCGGCCGTATCGATGCCGACTGCCAACCCGCTGGTGATAGCAAAACCAGCGCGGGCCAGGTGGGCGGCAAACTGCCGGGCAGTGTCGCAACCCCCAGCTGTTGGATTGCGACTGCCGACGATAGCGATTTGTGGCAGGGACAGGGTGTCCGGGTCTCCGCTGACGAACAACACCGGCGGCGGCTGCGGAATTTCGCGAAGAAAAACCGGATAGCGTTCATCGCGGCAGGAAATGATGTGATGTTGGCGTCGCGATAACCAAGCTTCGGCTCGGCCAAGCTTTTGCGGGTCGGGCTTGAGAATTGCGGTAGCTATTTGTCGGTCGATGCCGGCGGCCATCAGGTCCTGCCGGCGCGCAGACACGATGGCGTCAATGCTGTCGAAATGTTCCAGTAGCCGTTGTGCTCCAGCCGGACCAAGTCCGGGAGCAAGAACCAGATTCAGCCACGGAACGCTGGGCATTGGTGTCAACCTGCGGGGCGTCTTTGCCGCCCAGTTTACGACACCGGTGGATCGCTGCTCCCCCGACGCTCAGGTGAGCCGTCCGTGTTGTCAAATGGGGTTTTTGACGTCGTATAGGACGCGGATCTCGCTGGTGGCCTCCATGATCAGCGCGTAGCTGACACGGTCATATGGTTTGATGACCATTAGAGTACCCACCATTTCGCGTGGCAACTTAACTTTCTTGGCTTTTTTACGGGAGATAGAGTACCGGCCGCCAACCTTCTGGACGGGAGCCCAAACCTGCAGCACGCTGCCGGCTTCCAGCCCATCACGAGTGCCGCGGTTCAGCACGACGGTTTGAAACTGACCAATGCGTGAGACGCCGTCGATGACCGAGATGATCCGGCCGCTGACCGACTGGGCCGGTGGGCGCGGGAAAAAGTTCAGCGGGATATCCTGATTCACCTCCATGATCAGGTCGCCCTCGTAGGCCTCGCGGGCGGTATCGTTCAGGAACAAAGTTGCCGGGTTACCGGTCGCGGTCAGGGTCCCCTCGCCGATGAATATCCCTTGATATCCAACAACGTTTCTATCGTCCGGGTCGATCAGCTTCTCACCTCGCCGCACGACGTTATAGTGTGCACCGACCGTTCCTCTCATGTTCCGTATAAACACTTCGTGTCCGGCACCGGCAATAAGGTGATCGCGCAGAGCAACGACATACGGCAATTTTTTGGCCGTGCGTTTATCCAGCAGGGTGCCTCGGTTGAAGAATACCGCGATATCCTGCGCCGCAATTGCCTGTATCGCCGAATCCAGCTCTTCTACGCGAATCTGTGGCGAGAGTCGTTCATCACCAGTGCTGCGTTGGATTGTGCGATCAGCGCGCGCGCCGCGCTCGAGGCGAATCTGCGGCTGGCCGTCGACATAGACCAGGCTCAGCACGTCGCCGGGATATATGAGGTGAGGGTTGTTGATTTGCTGATTGACATGCCAGATCTCCGGCCAGTACCAGGGGTCCTGTAAAAACAGGCCCGCAATGTCCCAAAGCGTGTCCCCGCGTTCGACGACGTAGCGATCCGGGTGCTGCGGGTTGACCGGTATGTCGGCCGCAGTTCCCGACTGTGCCGTGGCAAGCACCGCACCCATTCCAAGACCGGCTGCGGGCCTCTGGCCGGTGTCAGCAGAGGCAAAGGTGGCCAGCGATACGGCGGCGGCCAGGGTAATCGCGCGAAGCGATCGGATTGTTCCAGCATAGGGCAGGCAGATGTTCATGGGCGCTCCATCCATCGGGTCAAGTGCGTGCCAGGGCAAATTCAGGCGCTGCTATAATTTTGCATAACAGTTGAGCAGGATACTGTGACATATGCCCATCTAGCGCACGGAAACCCGTAAAAAAACCGTTCGCCAGGATTATGTGTCCATATATCATAAATTTAGCAGTATTTCATAGGGTTGTGCACGATATTGGCAAGGAATCGTCATGGCGGTGCTGAATATTCTCGAATATCCTGATCCACGCTTGCGCAGACGGGCGGCCCCGGTTGAGGTGGTGGACGAGGAGATCCGACGTTTGGTGGACGATTTGCTGGAAACCATGTATGCGGCGCCTGGCATAGGTTTGGCGGCCACCCAGGTGGACGTGCACCAGCGCGTGCTGGTGCTGGATGTGTCCGAGGCCAAGGACGATCCACAATGCTTCATCAATCCTGTGATCCTTGAGCAGGAGGGCAGTGAGATCTGTGAGGAGGGCTGCCTGTCGGTACCCGAGTTTACCGCGAACGTTGAGCGGGCCGAAAAGATCAAAGTCCAGGCGCTGGACCGCGAGGGCGCGTCTTTCCAGCTTGATGTGGACGGGCTGCTGGCCGTTTGCATCCAGCACGAAATGGACCACCTGGAAGGCAAGTTGTTTATCGATTACCTCTCGGAGCTAAAGCGCCAGCGGCTGAAGAAAAAGGCAACGAAATCGAGGAAACACGAGGAGCCCGGCCGCATCGGCGCAGGCAGTCCGACGGTCATCTAGTTGCCTGAGGTCAATCGAGCCGGCTCGTTTAAACCAGAACCATAGACGCCGGGAGCCACCCCATATATGAACGCATATGCGCGCATCCTGTTCGCGGGCTCCCCGGATTTTGCCGTACCCGCGCTACGCTGGCTGGTGGACTCCAGCCACGAAGTCGTGGGCGTGCTGACGCAGCCCGACCGCCCGGCCGGGCGAGGCAAACAGCTAAGCGCGAGTCCCGTGAAGCAATTTGCCCTCAGCCGGCAAGTCGCTGTGCTGCAGCCGGAAACGCTGAAGCAGAAAGGGGTTCAGACGGAAATCCGTGGATTGGCGGCCGATCTGATGGTTGTCGCCGCGTATGGTTTATTGTTGCCTGAGGCAGTACTGACGGCGCCGCGCCTGGGCTGTGTCAACCTCCACGCATCGCTGCTGCCGCGATGGCGCGGTGCTTCGCCGGTGCAAGCGGCGCTGTTGGTTGGCGACCAGACCACCGGCATCAGCTTGATGCAGATGGACCGGGGCCTGGACACCGGTCCGGTGCTGCTGCGGGAAAGTCTTGCGATCGATGCGCGCGAAACCGCTGGACAGCTGGGAGAGCGACTTGCCGCGCTGGCCGCCGAGGTGCTGGCGCAGCATCTCGACGCGGTGCTGGCGGGGTCACTGGTGCCGCTGTCGCAGGCCGAGCCGGAGGCGACCTATGCTGGCCGCATTGATAAAGCGGATGGCCGCATCGATTGGAGCCGGGATGCGCACCAGATAGACCGCGAGATTCGCGCGTATAACCCGTGGCCAGTGGCCGATACCCTGTTTCAGGGAAAGCAGCTCCGGTGTTGGTCGGCCCGCGTGGCGCCGGGCGACGACGCAGCCAATGGTGCGATGGACCGCTCGCCGGGGCGCGTGGTCGCCGTGCACCGTGAAGGCGTGGATGTACAAACCGGTCGGGGTCAGCTGCGGCTGACCGAGGTGCAGCTGCCCGGTGGGCGACCGACGGCCGCGGCAGCGTTCGGCCAGTCTCGCGGACTCCTTGGCAAGGAACTTGGACGATGAGTGCGGCAAGTCGAAAGGCGCAGCACGCCACTTCGACCGGAGCCGACGCCCGGGCGCTGGCTGCCACAGTGGTTGACGCCGTGCTGACCGAAGGCAGGACACTGGGACGGGCTCTAGAGATGGCCGACAGCGGCCATCTTTCCAGCAGGGATCGTGCTCTGATCCAGGCCTTGGCCTATGGCGCCGTGCGGGGCCATCACCGGCATCGCCGCATTATTGAGCGGATGCTGGAGCGACCATTAGCCCGGCGTGAGAGCGTTATTGTCGCGTTGATTTCCGTTGGCCTGTATCAGCTGATCGATGCGCGGCAGCCTGATTATGCCGCGGTTTCTGCGACCGTTGAGGCTAGCGCGCTACTCGGCAAAATCCGCTACCGCGGCTTGGTTAATGCGCTGCTCAGACGTTTTTTGCGGGAGCGTGAACAGCTGTTAGCTGAAGTGATGGCCGACGATGAAGGTCGCTACGGTCACCCGGATTGGTTGATACGACAAATCCGGCAGGACTGGCCCGACCACTGGGAGGCGGTGCTCGATGCCGGCAACCAGCCGCCGCCGATGTGGCTGCGCGTGAACCGACGCCGCGGCACGCTGGCCGAGTACCAGGAGCGGTTGCGCGCGGAGTTCGGTGAGGACGGGGTCACGCTTGCGGGCGTGCCGGATGCCGTTTGCCTGAGCAAGCCGGTACCGGTGGCAGAGCTTCCCGGTTTTGCGGCGGGGGATGTCAGCGTCCAGGATGCGGCATCGCAATTCGCAGTGGAATTGGTCGATCCGCAACCGGGCATGCGGGTGCTGGACGCTTGCGCGGCGCCGGGCGGTAAAACCACGCATCTGCTGGAACGTGAATCCGGTTTGCGCGAATTGGTCGCACTGGATCGATCAGCCGAGCGCCTGGTTCGGCTTGGCGAAAATCTGGACCGACTTGGTTTGCAGGCGACCGTCGTAGTCGGCGATGCGCTGAACCCATCGGAATGGTGGGATGGTCTGCCGTTTGATCGAATTTTGCTTGACTCGCCATGCTCTGCCACCGGCGTGCTGCGGCGCCACCCGGACATCAAGTTTCTCCGGCGCAGTAGCGACATAGGGGAAATGGCCGAACGCCAACTGCAGATGCTAAACGGGCTGTGGGAACTGCTGGCTCCCGGCGGCCGCCTGGTGTACGCGACCTGCTCGGTGCTGAAGGCAGAGAACTCGGCGGTCATAACCCGGTTTTTGGCCGGGCCTGCGGAAGTTCGAGAGGATACCCCACAACCCGTCCCGGCCTTTGCACTGGCCGGCCCGGCTGTCGGCTATGGCTTGCAGTTGCTGCCTGGCTCAGAGAATATCGACGGCTTCTATTATGCTTTAATGGAACGTCGGCAAACGAACAAAAAAGCCAAGCTGCACTCGAAAAACTGCTAGCACATCCCCTTGGCGATTGAAAACGTGATGGCGCACGACTTGCAGGCTAATACCTGCCGCCGGGGGAAGCATTTCAGTTCCCGGGGGCGGCCATTGAACCGGTCAGTACCGAACGTAACTCGTGCCGGGCTGCTCGCATGTTGTCTGTTGCTGTTGCCGATTTCAGCGCAGACCCAGGAGGGCCAATTCGAAGTGCGAAGCGGTGAATCGCTCCTTGAGAGCGGGGTGTATTACGTTTCTGCCCGGCTCAACTACGAGCTGAGCGACGAAGCCCTGGAAGCCCTGAAGAGCGGCGTTGCATTGACGTTTGAACTGCATATTGAACTGACGCGAACACGCCGCTTCTGGTTTGACCCTGAGATTGCCAACCTGGTGCAAAGCTACGAACTGCAATACCACGCATTAAGTGACCGCTACATTGTCAAAAACCTCAACAGTGGAGGGCAGAACACTTTCGCAACGCTTTTCTCCGCGTTGAATACGATGGGCAGGGTAGCGGATCTGCCGATTATCGATGCTGCATTGCTTGATCCGGATGCGACCTACAATGTCCGGATTCGCGCGGTGCTCGATCAGGACCGATTGCCTGGGCCATTGCGGCTGTTCGCATTGTGGCAGGATGGTTTTAAGTTAGAGAGTGACTGGTACGGATGGTCTCTAAGCGAATGAAACGGCGCCTCATAACGCTGCTAGTGCTGGCGGCGCTGGCATTGGGCATCTTTTCCCTTGTCTTGCTTGGCCAGACCGCCCAGAGCTCGGTGGAGTTTGGTCGGCTACAGACGGTCATCCTGTTCGTTGATATCGGTACCGCGGTGCTTCTGCTGTCCCTTATCGTCAGCAACCTGGTGCGCCTGGTTCGGGATTATCGGCAGAAAGTTCCCGGCGCCAGGTTACGAGGACGCATGGTCATGGCGTTTATCGGTCTCACCGTTGCACCGTTAGTTCTGGTCTACCTGTTCGCTGTGCAGTTTCTGAATCGCGGTATCGATTCCTGGTTCGATGTACAGGTCGAGCAGGGGCTTTCCGATGCGCTGCAGTTGAGCCGCTCCGCGTTGGAATTGACGATGCGGGAGGACCTCGAGCGTACGCTGAACATTGCAGCCGAACTTGATCGAGGTGATGAGATCGCCCTGTACCCGGTTTTAGGTGCCTTGCGCCGTGATGCCGGAGCGCTTGAAGTAACCGTATTCGGTGAAAACTTTCGCATTATCGCAACCAGCTCGGATGGGCCTGCGCAGCAGATACCCACCATGCTCGACGACGAGGTCTTGCTGCAGCTTCGCCTGGATAAAACATTTGTCCGTCTCGAACCGCAGCGTGACGGTAACTACCTCATTCGTGCGGCCGTTGCATTACCACTGATGCAGGCAGGCCTCGAGACGCGGGTGCTGCAGGCAATGTTCTCAGTGGGCGAGCGCATCGGGCCACTGGCCGATTCGGTGCAGCAGTCGTATACCCGCTACGGGGAATTGGTGTTTTTGCGCGGGCCACTGAAAGACAGCTTTACGCTGACATTAAGTGTCGTCGTATTGCTGTCGCTGCTGACCGCAGTCTACGGAGCATTTTTCTTTGCCCGGCGACTGGTCGCGCCAATTCAGCATTTGGTGGCAGGTACCCGGTCCGTGGCGGAGGGCGATTTCGATACACGTTTGCCCATGGCCGCACAAGACGAGATCGGAATCCTTGTCGACTCGTTCAACGAGATGATCGAGCGGCTTGGCGAGGCCCGGGCTGAAGCCCGTCGCAGTGAACAGCAGGTTGAGAATGAGCGCGCCAGCCTTGAAGTGATCCTCGCCAGGCTTTCCACCGGGGTCATAGCGTTTGAGCCGGATCTGACCATAAGCATTGCCAACGAAGCGGCGGCTACGATTCTCAGCGCAGACCTCAGCAACCATTCAGGCGAATCGATTTCAGAACTGGCAGCTGGCAGCAAGCCGTTTGTAAATTTTGTAAGTGCCTGCCGACAGCAGCTGGATTCGGGAGGAACCGAGTGGCGCGAACAGATCGTCCTGAGAGGCGACCGGGGAAAACGAGTACTCACCTGCGCCGGTTCGGCGTTGCCTGGAAAGCTCGGGCAGCGTGGTGGCCTCGTCGTTGTGTTTGACGACATTACCGATCTGTTACGTGCGCAAAAAGACGCGGCCTGGCGCGAGGTGGCGAGGCGCTTAGCGCACGAGATCAAGAATCCGCTGACACCAATTCAGCTTTCTGCCGAAAGACTCAGGCGGAAATATCTGGAACCAATGCTGCCGATGCCTCCGGAGGTACTGGACCGGGCAACCCATACCATAGTGCAGCAGGTGGAAGCGATGCGCGATATGGTGAACGCGTTCAGCGAATATGCACGCGCTCCAGAGATGAGGTTTGACAGGGTCAATCTCAATCAATTGATCATCCAGGTTGCCGATCTGTACCCTCGAGAGGGCAGTCAGCTAAAGCTGACCCTGTCACTGGACCGCGATCTACCTGAGATCGATGCTGATGCGGTAAGGATACGGCAGGTGATGCACAATCTTATTCGCAATGCGATGGAAGCTATGGACGGTCAAGCTGACGCGGAGGTCCGGGTTGCGACGCAACTGATCATCAGCGACAAAGGGGACATGGTCGAGGTGCGAGTCAGGGATGAGGGGCCAGGGTTTCAGGCCGAGGCCCTCGACGAGATTTTTGAGCCATACGTTACAACTAAACCAAAAGGCACTGGGCTTGGGCTTGCTATAGTCAAGAAACTAGTAGAAGAACATGGCGGGAATATTTGGGTCGAAAGTGCTCCGGGCGACGGAGCGTGTATTCGATTTCAGTTACCCGTCACAGAAGCTGACGCAATCTCTTCGCTCAGCAGTGCCGGCGCCGAGAGGAAACACGGATGAACAATTCATCAATACTAGTCGTCGATGACGAGACTGATATTCGCTTATTGATTCAGGAGATACTCTCCGAGGAGGGTTACCAGGTTCATACCGCGGCCGATGCCGAGGCAGCGAGCGCCTCATACAAGAGCGAAAATCCAGACCTGGTACTGCTGGACATCTGGATGCCGGATACTGACGGCATCACGCTGCTCAAGCAATGGTCGCGTGAAGGCGACCTGGCTTGCCCCGTCGTCATCATGTCTGGGCATGGGACCGTGGAGACGGCGGTCGAGGCGATCCGGCTCGGCGCAGTGGATTACATCGAAAAGCCCTTATCGCTTGCTAATTTGCTCCGAACGGTAGAGAAGGCTCTTGCGCGGAAAATCCTGCCGCGCGCGGGTCGGGCGCTGCTGTCCGATTTCTCCGGACCCATCGGCAAGAGTCCGATCATTCAGCAAGCCCGGGAACAGGCGCGGCAGATCGCATCACAATTGGCGCCGGTCATTATTGTGGGTGAATCAGGATCCGGGCGTAAGGAATTTGCGCAATATATCCACGCCCTTAGCTCGCGCGCGGATGCGTCTTTTGTATCGATCGGTGGCGGATCGCTGGCGGACCAGGTCGCTGCAGAGCGGCTGCTCGGGGTTAACACTGCAGACGGATTTGAGCCCGGTCTGCTGGAGCAGGCTGCGGGTAGCACGCTGTTTATCAACGAACTGACAGACATGGGGCCAATCGCGCAGAAGTTGCTGCTCGGTGCCATTGAAAGCGGTGAGATCGCGCGGCCAGGCAGCAACCAGGCGATTGCCGTCGACGCACGTGTTATCGGGTCGCTGCAACCTGGTGCGCACGGAAAGCACAGCGACGGAGACGTCAGAACGGATCTGCTTGCTGTTCTCGGCGTCTTGCAGCTGCGGGTTCCAGCGTTGCGCGAATACCGGGAGGACATCCCGCAACTGCTGCGTCAATACGCGGAAGCGTTGCTTGATACGCAAGGGCTCAGTTACCGGAAGTTCAGCGTTGCGGCGCAGAACCGTCTGCGTAATTATCCTTGGCAGGGCAATATGCGCGAACTCAAAAACCTGGTTCAACGCCTGCTGGTTGCCGGCGGCCCGGAAGAGATAGAACTTGCAGAGTTGGAATCGCAACTTGCGGCCACCACGCTGAGCGATGAACCGCTGGTAAAACAGGATCTGTTAGCGATGCCGCTGCGTGAGGCGCGCGAGCATTTCGAGCGGGCTTACCTTAAGCAGCAGCTAGAGCTTTGCGGCGGGAAGGTTGGTCAGCTCGCCCAACGCGTCGGTATGGAGCGGACGCATTTGTACCGCAAGCTGCGCTCGCTGGGAATCGACTCTCGGCGCTCCGTTAACCAGGGTTGACGGCTGGCTACGAGTTGAAATACCCGTGAAAGGCTTTGGGTAGGTCGCGCCAGGATCCATTGCCTGTGCGTTCCGGGTATGGCCGAGAATTGTAAGTGTTCCAGAACAGCGCCTGCCTGGAGTCCAGCCGACCGGCGCGGGCATCAGAGATCAGTGCCGCCATCGCTTTCGCGGTATAAGTGGTGTCCAGCGCTATGTCCTGTGTCTGTTGTAGCAATTCGATTGCAGCGCGACCTTCGTTTGTCACCTGCGCATAGCCCTCGCCGAGAAACTCCTTGCGCATTTCGACCTGTTTCAATGGTTCATCGAGGATCGGGACCTGCGAGTCCAGGCGGTGCAGTTCGGTGTTGGTGTCGCTGAACAGGCGAGCCAGCACATCAGGCCCGCCAAACGCGTCGGCTGTGACCTGCACCACGACGACACAGGTCGGCAAGTGACATAGCCTGATACCGAGCGCAAGGCCGGCGGCGGTGCCCAGGGTGCCGCCGGCAAGGTAGATAAAGTCAGGTGCACTCAGTTTGCCCAAAGCGATTTGTTCGGCGAGCTCGAGGCCCGCGTTGACGAATCCGGCCGCGCCCCGCCAGGATGATCCACCAAAAGGAATTTCGTAGACCGAACCGTGGCTGGCCAGTATGCGTTCGGTCGCGGCGCGGATCGCCGGCATCGTGTCAGCGGACTCTAACCGAGTTCCCAAATCCAGGTGATAGAGCAATTTTTTGGCAACTGCTTCGGTTGCCGGTTCGCGGGTCAGGATGGCATGGCAGTCAAGACCGGACTGCTTGGCATACAATGCTGTCGCCAGCGCATGATTCGAACCCGCCCCGCCGTAGGTCAGTACGGCACCGTTGCCGCCCGCCAGTGCATCGGCCAGTAGGAATTCGAGCTTCCTGACCTTGTTGCCGCCATAGAGTTGCGCACTGATATCGTCTCGTTTGACCAGCAAATTGTCGACACCGATTTCGCGTGCAAGTTGCTCCATCGCTTGGATCGGGGTCGGCAATATCGCCAGTTCAATCAGCGGCAATTTTTCCCGCAATCCCGGGTACCTTTCGAAAAGTGGGCGCTGCGAATTCCGACTGTTCATGGGTTCGCCATCAACTCATCCTCCAACGACCACATTCTCGGATCAGCCGGCCAGAAGCGTCCATCGTTGGTGAACGCCAGACCGCCACCGTCGAAATCGAGTTCGGTCAGTTGGACGATCATCGAGTAGGCTTTCTGTTCCGGGTCGATGAGTGGACCGCCGGGGCGAACTTGTATGGCGGAGACGATCTTGCCACTTCGAAACCTTCCGATGCCGTCCAACGTGGCGAGCAGAATTGGCGCGTAGCCTTTAGAGCCGGTGACACTAATTCCGTAGTACGTTGCGAAGTTTCCCAAGCTGTAAGCAATCAACCTGTCGCGATAGAGTTCCATTGCGCGTGGCAGATGGGGACCATGGCCGATAACGAGATCGGCACCGGCCTCGACCATCGCTCGGGCAAACCGGGCAACATCACCACGCTTCTCGCCGTAGGCAAACTCCATGCCGAACGGAATGCGCTCAACCCCATCCACACCCTCGGCGCCACCATGAATCGACACGATGAGGATGTCATGGTCCGCGGCAAGGCCAGCTACCAGGGCAATAGCTGGCTCGAGATCCAACAGTGAATGCGAGCCTCGGGTTGGAGAGAATGCAATGACGCAGTAATTCAGGCCACGCGCGGGCCACATTGCGACGTCACCCTGCCTTCCTGAGTGTCGGATTCCGACCGCGTCCAATGCCTGCATCGTCGATGTCCGGCCTGCTTCGCCGAAATCCATCGCGTGATTGTTCGCCAGGCTGACGACGGCGAACCCGGCTTGCGCCAGGTGTACCGCGTATCGAGTCGGTGAACGAAACAGATAACATGCGCTTGGGTCCTCGCATTCCTTTTCCGGTTCGCCACCATCGGCAAGTACGCCTTCCAGATTGCCAAACGTGATGTCTGCGGCACGGAGTACCGGGGTAACGTCACTGAGAAAGCTGACACCGTCGTCATCGGGCAGGTGGTTCTCGGGAAAATCTGTGCCCAGCATGATGTCGCCGACGCCCGCGATCGTGATGCGCACGTTATGCTTGGATAACGGATCGTCGGACAGCTGCGCATCTGGAGGAACGGCAACTGACTCCTCGCCGGTCAGCACCGACTGGCCGGGCGGTGAAGCACAGCCGGCGATCACCAGCAGCAATGTGCCAATGACCGCTGGTAGTGGTATCACGGCTGGGCAAGCCGAGAACGCGTGGCATCGGTTCAATGCGGCGTTGCTAACTCGCTGATTCATTAGTGTGTGACGTTCATAACGCCGCTCAAGCTGAGTTCACAGAGGCAGTGACTCTCCAACCTGTATGACCAGAGCCTCGATCCTGGCGTCGCGCAGTTGTTTTCTCAGCATGTTCAACTGGCCCAGCTGGTCAACGGGCCCGACCCGAACCCGATGATAAGTCTTGTCATCCACGGTAACTTTCTGAATGTGCGATACGATCCCGAGCATAGCCAACTCGGCCTTCATTCGGTCGGCGTCAGCGAAGCTGGAGAATGAGCCCGCCTGTAATACATATACCCCTGGCACTATCACCGCTCCACTGCGGTTGTCAGGCATTGCGTTGAGGTCTTCTTCAGGTATGACGACTTCGAACTTAGGCAGCATTTCGTAGAAGCTGAATCGGCTGGCTGGAACCGGTTCCATGCTGACGGTGCTTTGCTCTGTATCCTGCGACTCGACTACTGCCGGCACCGGTCGATCCACATCTGTAGACTGCGGCCGCCGATCGCTGACATAAATTCCGCCTGCTACCACGAGCCCGATGCCGAGTCCGACCAGTAGCCAGATCCATCCGGGCATCGGTTGCCGTTTTTTCCGGCCAGCCTGTCTCGTTCTTTTTTTTATCCTTCTTGTCTTGGGTTTTGTCATGCTTACATCGACTCGGGTGCGTCGACGCCCAGCAAACTCAACCCATTCCGTAGCACCTGTCGGGTTGCCAGCGCAAGCATCACGCGTGCGTTGCGCAGATCACCGTCTTCAACGATAAAACGGTGTGCGTTGTAGTACATGTGAAAGTTCTGCGCGACCTCGCGAAGATAATGTGCAACGTGTTGAGGGGCTCTCTGGCGGGAAGCTGCGTCAAGAGTTTCCGGGAAGCGCGTTAGCTGCTGCATCAGCGTCCGTTCCTGGTCCTCGGTGAGTCGGTCGAGGCTGTCTTGTGCGACGCCGCTATCCCAAGTGTAACCACGGACCTCGAGTTCACGCAGCACGCTGCACACCCGCGCGTGGGCATACTGAATGTAATACACGGGGTTTTCATTCGACCGGGCTTTGGCCAGGTCAAGGTCAAAATCGAGATGTTGTTCATTGGAGCGCAACACAAAGAACAGGCGCGCGGCATCGTTGCCAACTTCGTCACGAAGCTGGCGCAACGTGACAAAATCACCCGATCGTGTCGACATCTGTACTTTCCTGCCGCCGCGATACAGCACGACAAACTGAACCAACTGAACCTCCAGCGATTCCCGAGGCTCTCCCATCGCCTCGAGGCCGGCCCTGACTCGGGCTACATAGCCATGGTGATCGGCGCCGAGCACGTCGATCAATGTCTCGAAGCCGCGCTCGCGCTTGTGCAGGTGATAGGCTATGTCCGATGCAAAATAGGTTGTCCGGCCATTCTCACGCACGACCACGCGGTCTTTTTCGTCACCGAAATTCGTCGCTCGGAACCAGACAGCACCGTCGCGCTCGTAGGTCATGCCGCCTTTCTTGAGCAGTTTGAGAGCTTTATGAATGGATTGACGGTCATCGAGGCTTCGCTCCGAAAACCACTCGTCCGGGCAGACCCCAAACTCCGCAAGATCCTCTCGTATATCTGCAAGTATTGATTGCAATGCTGTATCGAGAATCGCCAGAAACGCTGTCTCGCCCAGACAGGCGCGGGCACGCTCAATGAGCTGGTCCAGGTGTGCGTCACTGTCCGTGTCGTCACTGGGCAAATCGTGGAACAGTTCATCCGGAATCGCTGTGGAGGATGGGTCCAACGATTCCGTCGCGTCGGATGCAAGTTCCCGAACATACTGACCACGATAGGCGCCGCTTGGAAATGGGATGTCGGCACCGGCGCCTTCGAGCATGCGAAGCCATACACTGAGAGTCAGGATATCCATCTGTCGGCCGGCGTCGTTGACGTAATATTCGGTCAGGACCTCAAAGCCGGTCGCTTTAAGTATTCGTGCAACGCTGTCGCCGTAGGCGGCGTGGCGTCCATGGCCGACGTGTAGAGGACCGGTCGGATTCGCCGATACGTATTCAAGCAGGACTTTATGGCCAGCTCCATGCGAACTGCTCCCATAATGGCTGCCTCGGTCGATGATACCCCCGAGTTCACGATGAAATGCCTGGCTGCTCAGATGAAAATTTATGAAGCCGGGACCGGCAATCTCGATCGATTCCACCAGTTCTGATTCCGGCAATCTTTCAATGATCGACTCCGCCACCTGCCGCGGCGGCTGCCCCAGGGGCTTTGCGAGGCGCATCGCAATATTGCTGGCGTAGTGCCCATGTCGGGGATCACGAGTCCGTTCGACTTCCGTCTCTGTGCTTGCGTCGATCGCGCCGGCGTTATCGGCGGCAAATATCTCGAGCGCCTGCTCGATCAGCTTCACAACCTGATATTTCAATGTCGGGTGTCCGCGAAATGGCGCAGTTTAACCTGACTTACAGTAATGGCTTCAGAACAGCTCGACTGGATCGATATCCAGAGACCAGCGTGTCTTGCGGCGGGATGGCAGGTTCGACAGATCGGCGCGCCAATTCTTCAGAAAAACCTGCAATTCCCTGCGATGCATACTCTGTAGCAACAGCTGTGCCCGGTATCGGCCGGAACGCCGTTCCATCGGGGAACTTGCCGGGCCAAGCATTTGAATGCTGTTGTTTGCGTGGCGCTCCGCGCAGCCTCGGGCCTGGGCGAGAAATTCGAACAGCGGACCACGATGAGCACACTCTGCACGCAGCAATGCGAGATGGCTGTACGGTGGCCAAGCAGTAGTTTCTCGTTCCCTGAGCGCTTCTAACGCGAACCGGCCGTAGCCGTGCCGCAGAAGAGTATTGAGCAACGGATGATCGGGGTATAGCGTTTGCAAATACACTTCGCCGGGCCGTTCCCCGCGGCCGGCTCGTCCAGCGACTTGAATAATCGTCTGCGCGAGCCGTTCGCTGCTTCTGAAGTCGGTGCCGAATAATCCGTGGTCGGCATCGATGATCCCGACCAGCGTGACGCCGGGAAAGTCATGACCTTTGGTCAGCATCTGTGTGCCGAGCAGTATGCGCGATTCGCCTGACCTGATGCTCTGGAGCCGCCGCTCGATTTCTCCCCGTCGTCGCGTCGTATCGCGATCGATGCGTATCAGCGATTGTTCTGGAAACAGTCGCTCCACTGCGGCTTCTATCCGTTCGGTTCCCTGTCCAACCGGATGCAGCAGATGGTCGCAGTCGGGGCAAAGGTCTGGAGCGGCGCGTTCGGTGCCGCAGTGGTGGCAGGCGAGAATCGAAGGCCGGCGGTGCAGCACCATGCGGGCGTCGCAGCGGTCACACTCGATGACCCGGCCGCAACCCGGACACATCATTGTGGGGGCATACCCCCTTCGATTGAGAAACAAAAGCACCTGGCCGTCTCTGTCCAGGTGATGTTGCATCGCTGTGATCAACGGCTCGGTCAGGCCATCGTGCGCCGGTTGAACACGCAGGTCGATTAGCCGGATGGTTGGTGGGCGTGCCATACCAGCCCGGCGCGGCAGTTCGAGGCGCGTGTAGCGTTTTGCGAGAGTGTTTGCGACGCTTTCAAAAGACGGTGTCGCCGATCCAAGTACCACGGGGATTTCCGCGCGCCGTGCGCGGACCACAGCGAGATCACGGGCCGAGTAACGGAACCCCTCCTGCTGTTTATAAGAGAGATCATGCTCTTCATCGACGATGATCATCCCGAGTTGGGTGAACGGAGCGAATATTGCGGAACGGGTTCCGACCACGACCTTGGCATGGCCATGGCGTGAATCCAGCCACGCTTTCAGACGCTGCCCGTCACTGAGTCCGGAGTGCATGACAACGACAGGTGCATCAACCCGGCGACGGAAGCGGTCCACCAGTTGCGGCGTAAGCCCGATCTCCGGTACCAGCACCAGAACTTGGCGACCCGCGCTTATCTGTCGCTGAATCAGGCCCAGGTACACTTCGGTTTTGCCACTGCCAGTAACGCCCTCAAGCAGGTAAGCTCGGAAACCCTGATCCTGCACTTCGTCCAGGGCCGCGGCCTGTGCTGCATTCAATCGCGGCCCCGCCTCGAGCGCCGCCTCGCGGGATTCCTCCGGCAGACCCTCCTCCTGGATCAACCAGCCCTTGCGTTCCAGTGCCGTGGCGATCCGCTGCCAGCCAGTTGTATGGCGGCGCATTTCGCTCGATGTCAATCCCGCCGGAGCTGTGGCAACGGCGCGCAAAACTTTCGCTTGGATTGGTGCGCTTGAGGCCAGCCTTTCCAGGTCTGCATCACGGCCTCCGGCGGTGACCCGCCAGCGAATGTCCTTTTTCAGCACGGCTTGCCCACCACGTCTCAACACCGCTGGCAGCGCGGCAGCAATGACCTCACCGGGCGGGTGTAGGTAGTAGTTGGCGCTCCACTCCAACAAGCCCATAAGCTCGGCGTCCAGTAACGGCTGGTCATCGAGAATCTCAAGCGCCCGACGCAGCCGGGTTCGTGGAAGTGTCGTGGATTGCGTGACTGCGGCAACGACCCCGGTGCGTTGCGAGTTGCCGAACGGGACGCGCACGCGCTGTCCGGGGCGCGGAACTATGTCACCGGCGGGTAGGTAATCGAAAAGGTGTGAAACCGGCGTGCTCAGCGCGACCTTAATTATGGAATCCCTGTTCACCGAGCCGCCATCGCTGACCCGCCTGCACCGCGGACCGGCAGTTGTCCACAAATACTGTGGATAACTCTGTGGATTTTTTGGGGCAAAGGACGCTGGAACCGCAAGACTGCAATAACTCCTTCAACTTGCGCAAAAATTGATCGGAGCGAGGTTATCTATATAAATCAATGGCTTGCTGTGACTCTGTAAAGCGGTCTTGCCGCAGTACCCCGTAACCCAGTAAGCGGACCGACGCATTGTGTATAAGTCCGGACAGGGGCTTGGACCGTGTCAACCACAAGCATGCCGGATCGTTATATTGCCTGATTGCCCGTGCAAAAGCTGCTTGTGTGCACGGGCAAAGGGGCGGCTAAGGTCGGAGCGACGGTTGCTGCTGGAATCGTCCGATGTACGCTATTCGAGGTGCGAGGTTGACGGCAGTAAGTCTATATTGGCGGTCGGGCGGATCTGCCAGGCAACGGGAGGAGGCTCTGCACGACAGTGATTCTATGGAAGCGTTTCTCGCCGAGGTTGAACGCCGGGCGTTTCACATTGCCAGGATCGCTATTGGCGATGCGGATGAGGCTTTGGACATCGTGCAGGATGCAATGATTAAACTGGTGCGGCGCTATGCGACCCGGCCACCCGCTGAATGGCGGCCGTTGTTTTATCGCATCCTCCGCAACCGGATTGTGGATCAGCAACGACGGCAGACCGTAAAAAACCGCGTGATCGCATGGCTGCCGCGGGGCCAGCCCGACGAAGACGATTTCGATCCGGTTGCTGCCGCTCCCGCGCACGAGTCATTCGAACCCGAGCATCGGGTCGAAACCCAACAGACTATGTCAGCGCTGGAAGCAGCTGTCGAGGCGTTGCCGGGACGCCAGCAACAGGCTTTTCTGCTGCGCACTGTCGAGGGCCTGGATGTTGCTGACACCGCACATATCATGGGTTGTTCGCAGGGTAGCGTGAAGACGCACTTGTCGCGGGCCGTACATCGGCTGCGGTCAGTATTGGGTGAACAATGGCCGTGAAACGAATCGATCAACCAATGTCGGCTGCAGATGAGGCCTTTGTCGAGCAGGCTGGCCGCATGCTGCGCGATGGTGCCCAAGCGCTGGATGCCAGCACGCGGTCGCGACTGAACAGGACCCGGCAAAAAGCGTTGCTGGAATTACGTGAGCACAGCCGGATACGGCTCTGGATCGCTGATCAGTGGGTTCCCGCGTTTGGCGCCGCAATGGTCGCGCTGCTGGTCGCAGGGCTTTGGTTTGGTGTCGGTTTGCCGACCGGAAGGGAAACGAATTCCCGGCAGACCACGGTTGCGCCGACGGATCCTGGTGAGCTGTTAGACCTGGACATGTTGCTGGCGGATGAGAGCTTGGAAATGATTGAGGAGCTGGAGTTCTACTTGTGGATGGATGCCGAATTGACCCCGGAACAGTTGGAAGCCGAGTTGGAGTCGACCGGTTAACGGTCCGCTCGTCGGATAGCGCACGACGATGGGTATTCTGCGTGAAACATTGCTCGGAGCGCTGTTGTGCGGGGCATTTGCAACGACCGTCGCTGCTGATGAACCAGAACAACCGGGCGCGGATTTACTGGAATTTCTTGGCACGTGGGAAGACGATGACCAATGGGAATTGTTTGTGGACATTGTGAGCGAAGGTGGCGACACCGATGGCCAACTCGAAGTTGAGCGGTCGGCCAACCGCGATGTGGGATCGGATTATGAATAGGTTCAGCACACACAGCGTCATCGTGGTACTGGCCGTCTGGTTGCCGGTTTCGGCAGCCCACGCCCAGCAAGAGGCGCTGAAGTGGAGGGATTTGACCGTCGAACAGCAGCAGGTGTTGACGGGATTCGAGGAAGAATGGAGTCAGCTGGACACACAGCGGCAGAAGCGGTTGGCGCAAGGAGCAGAGCGCTGGTCACGGATGTCGCCTGATCAGAAAGGTCAGGCACAGGCACGATTTAGACGTTGGGAGCAGTTTTCACCGGAACAACGCGCACACGTCCGCCAGCAATATCAGGTGTATCGTGAAATGCAGCCGGAGGATCAGCGCCGGGCCCGGGAGAATTTCCAGCGTTTCCGTAAGCTTTCGCCAGAGCACCAGGAGCAAATTCGCGACGGCTGGGGTGATCTGTCACCGAATCAACGCCAACAACTGCAGCGGCGCATGGAAGCCTGGCGGCAACTCTCTCCGGAGAAGCGCCGGCAGCGAATGGACGCTTTGCAACAAATGACGCCGCAACAGCGCCAGCAAATGCAACGACGGCTGCGGGAAGGCGCCAACCAGGGCCGCAGCGGTAACGGTAATGGTCGTACTCAGCGCGACAGCGATTAATCCAGGCCGCCGACCTCGCTGAACGCTTGCTATAGCTCCTTGATTGCCTGAATCAGAGCGGCCGCCATCGCCTGACCATCCCCGTACAGCATGCGCGTGTTGTCGAGGTAAAACAGGGCGTTGTCGATGCCTGAGAAACCGGCTCCCTGGCCCCGCTTGATCACAATTGCATTCTGCGCTTTATCGGCATTCAGAATTGGCATGCCGTAGATGGGACTGGACGGATCAGAGCGCGCGACCGGATTGACAACATCATTAGCGCCAATGATCAGCGCCACATCGGCGCTGTCAAATTCGGCATTGATCTCGTCTTCGTCGTAAATCAGATCGTAGGGAACGCCTGCTTCGGCGAGCAGCACATTCATGTGGCCAGGCATTCTTCCCGCAACCGGGTGTATCGCGAATTTGACCGCAACGCCGCGATCCAGCAACAACTGGCACAGTTCCCAAACTTTGTGTTGCGCGTGGGCAACTGCCATGCCGTAGCCCGGCACGATCAGGACCTTGTCTGCAAATGCCATCATGATGCCCGCGTCGGTCGCCTCAATCGGCTTCAGGCTGCCGGTCGTTTCTGAACCCGCGGCAGCTGTTTCGCCAAAGCCGCTGAACAGCACGTTCACCAGCGAACGGTTCATCGCTTTGGCCATTAACTGAGTCAGCAAGGTACCCGCAGCCCCTACAACGATGCCGGCAATAATCATCGCTTCGTTGCCGAGCACAAACCCTTCAAACGCTACGGCGAGTCCGGTCAGTGCGTTGTAGAGCGATATGACGACCGGCATATCGGCCCCGCCGATTGGAAGGGTCATCGTGACACCGAGAATCAACGCTACAAGAAAGAACTGCAAAACCGTCGAGGGGTCGCTAGTAGCACCCAGAGCCAGGATCCCGCCAAGGAAAACCGCCAGGACGAGAATGCCCAGATTCACCAGGTTCTGTCCACGGAAGCGCACCGATCGGCGTATCAGTCCCTGTAATTTGCCGAAGGCAATCAGGCTTCCCGTAAACGAGATCGAACCGATCAGTCCGCCCAGCACGGCGAGTACCATGAATGTCGGCGAATGCGCGGTGTCATTCAGTAGCTCGATCGCGGCGATAGCCGCGGCTGCGCCACCGCCCATGCCGTTGTACAACGCGAGCATTTGCGGCATGTCGGCCATGGCCAGGCGCCTTCCTGTGAACCATGCCATCATCCCGCCGACGAAAATCGCAGTGGTCATGAGCCCATAGTTCTGCATTCCCGGGTGCAGGAATGTGATCAGTGTCGCCACGACCATGCCGACGCCAGCCCAGACGATCCCGCCGCGGGCGGTGACCGGTGAACTCATGCGCTTAAGCCCGATAATGAACAGCACGGCTGCCACGAAGTAGCTGATCTTGATGGTCAGTTCAGCCGCGCCAACTGAGAAGATTTCGTTCATTCGGTCTTGTCCCGGCTCGACTTGAACATTTCCAGCATGCGTTCGGTAACGACGTAACCGCCGACGGCGTTCCCGGCTGCGAGCACCACACCGATAAAGCCGATAGTTGTCTCCAGCAAAGTGTTGGCATGCCCCAACGCGACCATCGCACCGACCAGCACGATTCCGTGGACAAAATTCGACCCGGACATCAGCGGCGTGTGCAGGATGGAAGGTACCCTTGCAATGATCTCGTACCCGGTGAATGCGGCCAGCATGACGATATAAAGAGCAATAAAGCCGTCGATCATGGGGCCTCTCCCTGGCGAGCGGGTTTCACGGCCGGCATGCGCCGGGTAGCCTGCCCGGTTGCCTCGTGCCGGACAATTCCGTCGTGGGTCAATACCGCGCCGGCAAACACTTCGTCCGTCCAGTCGATAACGAGCCCCCCATCGGTAATGGCTGGTTGTAGGAAATTAAACAGGTTACGCGCGTACATCTCGCTCGCATGAGTCGGGACCTGGGCCGGCAGGTTGGTAGGGCCCAGGATCGAGACTTCGTTATGAACCACGGTCTCGCCGGCGACGGTCAACTCGCAATTGCCACCGCTCTCGGCCGCGAGATCCAGGATCACTGCGCCGGGCTTCATCCTTTCCACCGCGGCCCGGCTGATGATTTTGGGTGCAGGGCGCCCCGGTACAGCGGCGGTTGTGATGACCACGTCAGCATCGGCGATGCGTTTATCGAGGACCTGTTTTTCCTGCAGGCGTTCCTCGTCTGTCAACTCACGCGCATAGCCGCCTTCACCTTCGGCCGATATCCCCGTATCGACGAATTTCGCACCGAGCGATTCGATCTGCTCGCGAGTCTCGCCGCGTACGTCGAACCCCTCGACGACGGCGCCAAGTCGATGGGCCGTCGCGATGGCCTGCAAGCCGGCGACACCGGCTCCAATGACCAGAAACTGCGCGGGCCGTATCGTACCGGCGGCCGTGGTGAGCATCGGCACAAACTTATCCAGCTCATTTGCGGCAATCAGAACCGCCTTGTAGCCGGCGATAGATGCCTGGGATGAAAGTGCGTCCATCGACTGGGCCCGCGAGATTCGCGGCACCAGTTCCATCGCAAAGCTCGTGATCCGGTTGGCGCAAAATGCCTGGATCATTTGCTCTTGCTGCAGCGGCTGCAGGAACCCCACCACGACCGCTCCGGATTTGAGTTCTGCGACCGTAGCAGGCGCTGGCGGGTGGACTGTCAGGAGCACGTCGGCGTCAGATAGGATCGATACCGCGTCATTCAGGATTGCGGCGCCTTCGTAGGCCGTATCCGCTATTCGCGCGGCCAGGCCAGCGCCAGTCTGGATGCGCACCGTCGCTCCGAGTGCGTGCAACTTTTTGACAACTTCTGGCACCAGCGCCACCCGAGTCTTCTCTAGCGTGGACTCGTTCAGCACGCCAATCGTCAGCGGCATGGCATTCTCCATGGTATTGGCCTGACAGCGGTCAGTGGGAATCGCCACCGGGGCCGGTCAGAACCACTGGCCTCAGAAGGCGGCACATGATGCCACATTGGAAAATTGCCGTAAATTGGGCCCTGTACTATTTGATTTTTCTGGCAGAGCCTGCATCATAGCCGTAGACAGACGATTGGCTGTTTCTGGTTCTAATGCAATTAGACCAACACAAGGTAGATCTCACTCAGCAGGTGTTGCGGACCGATGTTTCCGGAATGCCACTGGAGTGGATTGACTATCGGGACGCGGTCCGCTTGTACCATACTGAGCAGGTTGCCTATGTCTGCGGCACGTTTCTTTTCCGTGTCCATGGTGGCATAAACGCCCTCACCGGGCTCCGCAGCACCGTCGACGTCAATTCGATCATTGCGACCATCGGGCGGCACACCGGGGTGACCGAATCGCACGAGAACTATGTTCCCCCGCTCAACAACAAGACGCTCTTCAGGCGGGATGCCAACCTGTGCCTGTATTGTGGCGGCCGATTCATGTCCAAGGATCTGACCAGGGACCATGTCCAGCCAATGAGTACCGGTGGCGGCGATACCTGGTCGAATGTCGTTACGGCTTGTCGTCGCTGTAACAATCACAAGGGTGGCCGAAAGCCGGATCAGGCCGGCATGCAACTGATAGCGATTCCGTTCGTGCCGACCTACGCAGAGTATATTTATCTGAAAGGTCGCCGAGTGCTGGCTGACCAGATGGAATTTCTCATTGCCCATTTTCCGCGAACCAGCCCACTGCACACGCGTTTGAGCGGGACGCTCGCTACGGCCGTTGTCTGATATAAAATCACTCCCGGGTTTCCAGCTGAATAATAGCCGCGGCAGCTGATTGTCGCCGGAATTCGATATGGTCTACATCATCGATGCCAGTATGTACGTATTCCGGGCGTGGTTTTCAATCGACCCGGAGTCGATGATTGACGATCAGCTAAATCCGGTGAATGCGCTGTATGGCTTTACGAGATTCCTCGGCGATTTCCTCGAGAAAAAAACTCCCGAGTACGTTGCGGTCGCCTTTGACCAGAGTCTGAAGACATGTTTTCGTAACGAGATCTACCCGGAATACAAAGCCAACCGCGAACCGGCGCCCGAGGACCTCAAGCGGCAGTTCGCGCGGTGCCGTGCGGTGACCCGTGCACTTGGTCTGATGGAATGTGCGGAAGAAACCTACGAAGCCGACGATTTGATTGGCACGATCGCGACACGGATGCACCGGCAGGGCATGCCTGCAACGATACTTAGTAGGGACAAGGATCTGGTGCAATTGCTACAGGAAGGAGATGAAATGTGGGATTACGCGTCGGATACGCACACCGGCTACCACGAGGTTGCCGACTCATACGGCATCAGACCCGAGCAGATGGTCGACTATCTTGCGTTGGCCGGCGACAGTGTCGACAACATACCCGGCGTTAAAGGTGTAGGGCCCAAAACTGCGCGTGCGTTGCTCGCACATTTCGGAACCTTCGACAAGCTTTACGAGAACCTGGACCAGGTAGCCTCGCTCAACCTTCGCGGCGCTGCAACCTTGGGCGCGCGATTGGCTCGCCATCATGACGACGCGGTTCTTTCCCGAAAGCTGACCAAGATTCATTGCGACGTCCCGGTAACGACCACAAAAAAAACCATCACCAGGCGCATGCCTGACCTGGACGCGCTTTACAGCCTGTATGACGAGGCGGGCTTCGGCACCCCCCTGCGCCGCCAGGCTCAGCGGCTTGTCGACAGCTTCTGACGGGGCGCATGGCAATAACCCATGAGCTGGCAGATCAGGTTGCCAATACAATCGGTGTTCGACTGCGTGTCGAATCAGCCCGCAGTATTGGTGGCGGTAGCATCAATTCTGGTTATCGCATCAGCGATACAACAGGGCTTACATATTTTCTGAAGCTCAACACCGCCGCGTCTCTGGAAATGTTCGAAGCCGAACAGGAAGGACTGCGGGCGCTGGGCGGCCCGGATTGTCTCAAAGTCCCGCAACCGGTTGCATGTGGAGTTGCCGGCGACGCGGCCTTCCTGATGCTTGAATGGCTGGAATTGTCGGGCCACGAGCGCGGTGCCCTTGAATCGTTGGGACACGGTTTGGCCCAATTGCACCGTGTCACCCAGGACCGTTTCGGATGGCATCGCGATAACACCATTGGTGACACGCCCCAGATTAATCACCTCGACGACAACTGGGTACGCTTCTACCGGGAGCGCAGGCTAAAGTATCAACTGGAACGTGCCGCCGCGAGTGGTTACGGGGGGATGCTACAAAAGAAAGGTGAGAGACTGCTGGAAGAGTTTCCGCAGTTGTTTGCGGCATACAGTCCACGCCCGTCTTTGTTGCACGGAGATTTGTGGGGCGGAAACTGGGGCGTTACTGTGGATGCCCAACCGGCAATATTCGACCCGGCCGTTTACTTTGGCGACCGAGAGGCCGATATGGCGATGACCAGGCTGTTTGGCGGGTTTGGGCCGGAGTTTTATCGTGCATACCAAGCCGCGTGGCCGCTCGACGATGGGTTCGACATAAGGCAACATCTATACAACCTGTACCATGTGCTGAATCACCTGAATATGTTTGGTGGGGGTTACCTCGCACAGGCCGAACGCATGGCTGACAAACTTCTTGCAGAACTCGATCATTGTTAGAATAAGAAGAAAGCCTGCTCGCGACGATCCGTCGTCTGCCAAGGCTAAACCTCTAAGGACAAAAGCGTGAGCGATAACAAAATCGAATCAATTCTCAACGAACAGCGCAGCTTCCCACCGCCACAAGAGTTTATCGATAGTGCGACCATCAAAGCGGCTGATCTCGAGGCCTTGTACGCAAAAGCCGCGGCGGATTACCAGGGCTACTGGGGCGATCTGGCCCGCGAGACAATTCATTGGCAGAAACCGTTCAACCAGGTACTCGATGAATCGTCAGCACCAAACTACACCTGGTTCCGGGGCGGCACGCTCAATGTTTCCTATAACTGCCTGGACATCCACCTTGAGTCGCTAGGGGACAAAACAGCAATCATTTTCGAAGGGGAAGAGGGCGACACCCGTTCATTGAGCTATGCCGAACTAACCGCCGAGGTATGCCGCTTTGCGAATGCGTTGAAAGCCAGTGGCATGGAAGCGGGAGACCGAATCGTCATTTACATGCCGATGGTTCCGGAAGCCGTGATCGCAATGCAGGCTTGCGCGCGAATTGGCGCGATTCATTCGGTCGTTTTCGGCGGATTCTCGGCAAGTTCCCTGAGGGATCGAATCGAAGATGCCGGCGCACGTGCGGTGATTACCGCCGACGGTGGACATCGCGGTGGCCGTGTAGTCGAGCTCAAGGCTGCTACCGACAAGGCGCTTGCCGGTGGCTGTGCAACGATCGAGAAAGTTTTCGTATTAAAGCGTAGCGGTCAGGAAATCAACATGCAGGAAGGCCGCGACCTTTGGTGGGCCGACGCGGTTGCGGATCAATCGGCCGAGTGTCAGCCAACCTTCGTCGATTCGGAACACCCGTTATTTTTGCTCTATACCTCCGGCTCAACCGGCAAGCCCAAGGGCATTCAACATGCCGCTGCGGGATACCTGTTAAACGCCAAGATTACCAACCAGTGGGTGTTCGACCTGCACGACGATGACGTTTTTTGGTGCACGGCCGACGTGGGCTGGGTCACCGGGCACAGCTACGTAGCTTACGGGCCGCTGGCAGTAGGCGCGACGATTGTCATGTACGAGGGCGCACCGACCTACCCCGATGGTGGCCGATTCTGGAGCATTTGTGAAAAACATGGCGTCACGGTTTTCTATACTGCTCCGACTGCGATCCGCGCGCTGATGAAGCTGGGTGATGAGATTCCGCAGTCCTATGATCTTTCGCGAATACGACTGCTAGGCACCGTCGGTGAGCCCATCAATCCTGAAGCCTGGATGTGGTATCGCCAGGTTATTGGCCGGGATAAGATTCCGATTGTCGACACTTGGTGGCAGACTGAAACCGGGGCAATCATGATCACTCCAATTCCCGGCGTAACAGCGACCAAACCGGGTTCATGCACGAGGCCGTTGCCGGGTATCGAGGCCGACATCGTCGATGAAAACGGTAATTCAATCGACTCGCCCGAGGCTGGTGGATACCTCGTCATCAGAAAGCCTTGGCCGTCGATGCTGCGCACCATATGGGGCGACAATCAGCGTTACATCGAAACCTATTGGCGAAAGTTCAACAACAGGTTCTATGTTGCCGGGGACAGTGCACATCGTGACGCGGACGGTTTCTACTGGATCATGGGCCGAATTGACGACGTACTGAATGTTGCCGGGCACCGTCTGGGCACGATGGAAGTCGAATCGGTGCTGGTTGCACACGAACGAGTGGCCGAGGCGGCCGTGGTTGGGCGACCTCACGACGTCAAGGGTGAAGCGATCTGCGCTTACGTCGTATTAAAAGGTGAGCGCCCAACCGGGGCGGAGGCCGAGGCATTGACCAGTGAATTGCGCAACTGGGTGGGAGAGGAACTCGCAGCAATCGCCAAGCCTGATGACATACGTTTTGCCGATAACCTACCCAAAACTCGCTCCGGTAAGATCATGCGTCGCTTACTGAGAACCATCGCAAGAGGCGAACAGATCACTCAGGACACCTCGACACTTGAGGATGAAGCGATTCTCGATCAGCTTCGCGGCGATGCCTGAGCGCAGGAGGTTCCAGGCGTTAACGGTAAACGCCGGGTCGCCGATCCGACCGATAGTTGGCTAGGGCGCTGGCTCCTCCAGAACCAGCGCCGTGCCTTCCGGCGCTTTCAGGTCACAGCGATCCCCACTGAGTTCTGCATCGATGTCCTGTTGTTTCAGTGCCGTCAGGCATTGTTGCAGATCACTGGGCCGGAAATTCAGCACCGGTGGCCGCCGCCGATTTTCTTCCCGCAGTTCCATGCGCAGTCCGGACACCTCGATACAAACCCTGCGTCCCGGACCCGCATCCGCGAGTTCAAAACCCAATAGTTCCCAGAACTCGAGCGACGATTCCAGGTGCGCACAGCTAAGGCTGATGCAATATAGGGGACCAACCAACGGTAAATGGTGCTTTTCCAACGGTGACGACGAAAAAGTTCTTGCCTCCAGCAAGAACGCCTGGTGACCATCGGGGTCAGCCACTGCAGCCTCGTTAAATTCGTCGTCTGCCAGGCGCTCGAATTCCAGTTCCAGGCCAAGATCTCGGAACGTTCTCGAGTGACGAGCGATATTTGGTTTTACGAAACTCAGTGACAATTGATCGACGCCGTCGGCATGCAGGCCGAGACAGACCGAACCATCGCTAACTACCGCGTAGTTGTAGGCACGGATTTCGCCGACGGGCAATTCGAAAAAACCGAGTCGCCTGTAAAAGCTTAATGAATCCTCTACATCCTCTGTCGGGATGCTGATCTCGAGGAATCGCCCGAGCGACGACATGACGCGTTCCCGCAAACTCCGATCAGACAAATTGAAACAAGCCGCCGGTGATAATGCCACATCGGCGCGGCTATGGCATTTGCAGCATCGACTGCAACGTTACGGAAGCGCGAATGCAACTATGTAGTCGGAAATCTTCGGGTATTGCCAGACATGACCGCCGGCAGCAATCAGGATGAATTGTTTTCCGTCAACCGCATACGTCATTGGGGTCGCGTGAGCCGCGGTTGGCAGGCTTGCAGACCAGAGTTCCTGACCGGTTTCAACGTCAAACGCGCGAAATAATTCGTCGGTGGTAGCACCGATGAATACGAGCCCGCCAGCCGTGACTATAGGCCCACCGGCGGTGCCGGGGGTTCCCCATTGCAGTGGCAGTGGCACCGGCGCGAGTTTGCCGATATTGCCCAGCGGCACGGACCAGCGAATCGTTCCGTCGATAAGGTCGACCGCGACTAATTTACCCCATGGCGGAGCCGTGCACGGGATGCCCAACGGCGACAGCAGCGGGTTTCGAATGAAGGCGTAACCCAAACCTTCCACCACCTCCGCTGGCTGGCCCGTAGAGGGAAATTTATCCTTATCGTATTCGGCCTCCGGTATTGCCTGCGTGATCCAAAACAGGTTGGATGCGTTGCTGATTAGAAGATTGCGGGAGCGATCGAATGCACCGCCGGCCCAGTTGTTGATGCTGGAAACGCTGACCGTTCCCTTTTCCTTTACCGGAGTGAACGCTGGGCCGTGGTCATGACTCGCGATAGCTCTCCGGCAGAATTCACGTTCCCAGACAGTAATACCCCAGGCGTCCTCCGGATAAATGCTGGCACGGCTTAGCGGCGGTGGCGCTTTGGGAAACGGCTGAGTGGTCGAGAGCACATCACCTGGCAACCCATCCTGAGACACCGGTCGCTCTTCGATTTCGAAGATCGGCTTACCAGTGCGACGGTCAAATACAAACACGAGACCCTGCTTGGTCAATTGGATTACGATCGGTTTCCGTTCGCCGTCGATTTCCAGATCCGCAGCGATTGGTTGCGCCGGTGTATCCCAGTCCCAAACATCGTGGTGAATGTTCTGAAAGTGCCAGGCAACTTTGCCCGTCTGCGCATCGAGTGCGACGGTGGAGTTCGCGTATCGGTTTTCACCGGGGCGAAATCCCCCGTAGAAATCGGGTGAGGCGCTGGATGTCGGGGCAAAAACCAACCCGAGTTCTTCATCACCGGATAGCGGCGCCCACGCGCTGGCGGCGCCCGCCTCCTCGATAGCCGTCGGGCTCCAGTTGCCGTGCTCCGGATCGTCGGCGGATCTTGGGATGGGATCGAAAGTCCAACGAAGCTGCCCGCTGCGCGCATCGAAACCATGCAGCGCGCCTGATGGATTTCTTACGCGCTTGTTTTTCGCAAAGGTTCCGGAACCGAGTACGATCACTCCGCGCACGATCACCGGTGGCGAGAAGAATTTTACCTCTCCACGTTTGTATTCCGGGCTTTCTTCTATGATCAGCGGTTCGACCCGTACTTCGCCGCCGACACCGAAGCCATCGCAAGGCCGACCGGTCCGCGCGTCCAGTGCAAGCAGGCGCAGGTCACCCGTGCCGGAGAAGATGCGATGCCTGCAAGGCTCGGTCGCCGGTGTGAGTTGATCCTCCCAATAGCTGACACCCCGGCAGTTATACAGCGGGCTTGCTCTGAGCTTGGGGTCGAACTCCCAGCGCGTTTCTCCGGTTGTCGGATCCAGCGCAATAATGCGGTTCCACGGTGTACAGATCACGACGCTGTTACCGGCAGCGGCGGGGGTGATGATCGGGGTTGCCTGGAACTGGCTTGCGCCCAACAATGGGCCACGGCGTTCCGCAGCTCCGGTCCGCACCTGCCACGCGATGCGAAGCTCGCTGACATTCGACCGGTTTACCTGCGTCAATTCAGAGAACCGCGTGCCACCCTGGTCTCCACCGTAGTGAGACCAGTCGCTGCCATTCGCGGGGCCGGCGATCAATGCCACCAACATAGCCAATAGACTCGAAACCGAAGCTGCGAATTTCATTGCTGGTGGATTGCCGCTTGCCTTAGGTCCCATGAGTCATGATCGTGTAGCGCGCCGATCGTGCACCGGATCTTCCTGTCCTGTCGGCTCAAGCTTTTCACTCAGGCCTGTTGAAGGGCACGTTCCTGGGCGAGGAATGAGCCGAACCACGAACGGAACCAGATATACCCGAACAGCCCCGCAATAATATTAGCGCTGAAAGCCGCCAGAAAGACCCCCAAAAGGCCAAGCAGGTGGGTCAGGACGAATGCCAGCGGTACGTAAACGCCAATAGTGCGTGACAGTGACACCAGCATAGCGGGCATCGGCTTGCCGATCGCATTGAATGCGGCAATTGACGTCATGGAAATACCGAGAAACCCGTAACTCCACGGTACCAGGTGAAGGTGCATGTTCGCCGCTGCATTCGCGCCCGGATCATCGGTAAACATTCCGATAATCAGACCGGAGGTGATGAACAAAAATGCAGCGACCGATAGGCCGTAAATTGTCGAGAATCGATACGCGAATTTCATCCCATCGCGAACTCGCTCGTAATTGCCGGCGCCGAAATTCTGTCCGACGAACGGCGTGACCGCTGCACCGAGCGCCATCGCGGTCAACAGCGCTAGTCCCTCGAGCCGGGAAGCCACGCCGAAACCAGCGACGGCTTCCTGCCCAAACTGGGCGACCTGCCAGGTGATGAACGCTGTGGTCAGTGGTACGACCATGCTGCTGGTCATCGAAGGGATCCCGACGTGCAGAATCCTTTTCCAGGAGTCGGCGATCAGGTGCAGCTCGGAAACCCTGAAGCGAATCAGGTGATCCCGGAAGTAAATAAAGCTGAAAGCCGCGGTTGCTGTACCGACGTTGGCGAGTACCGTGGCTATCGCCGCACCCTCCAGTTCGAGTCGTGGCGCTCCGAACAGGCCGAAGATCAGAATCGGATCGAGTACGATGTTAAAAATCGCGGAAATCGCCATGATCTTCATCGGCGTTTTGGCATCACCACTGGCCCGCAGTACGGAACTGCCGATCATCGGAATGACTGTAAACACGCCGCCCAGATAATAGATACGCATATAACGCTCGATCATCGGCAGCGTCGACTCGTCTGCACCGAGCAATCTGAACACCGGCTCAATCGTGCTGAGACCGACCAAAACGATCACGAGCCCCGAGGCAACAGCGAGCAACAGCGAATGCGTCGTGATTCGTTGAATCTCATCCCGCTCGCCGGCGCCGAACAGGCGGGAGGCAACCGAAGATGTGCCGATCCCCAGTCCCAGCGCCATCGCGCCAACGATAAAATTGACCGGGAACGTAAATGAGACTGCGGCCAACTCCAACGTTCCGAGTCGGCCGATGAAATAAACATCGGCAATGTTGTAGGACATCATCGCGACCATGCCGGCCATCATCGGCCACATGAGCGAGAAAATGGAACGCCCGATCGGGTCTTCCGTGAGGTTTAATTTTCCCTGGCCTAGTTTCATTATCGCAGTCTGTACGAGCAAGCCTCCCGGCCTTTTTGTTGTGACCGAAGCGCCTCTGAGTCGCAGCGTGGAACCCAGAGCTCAGGCGATTTAACGGCGAAGAGTTTTTAAGCCGGGCTTTCTGGCTTAGAGTGTCGCTTACGCATCAGCGCATCCGATGGCGGCATTTTATCGCCGCGCTTGTATCAGTGTCGCTTTTTGTGTTGAGCATGACCATTTTGCCTGGAACAGTGAGGTACGCATGACTGCTGGAAGCCACATCTGGAGGGAGTAGCCGATGCGATTTGCGAGCTACAGGATTCAAGGGCGGGCGGCATACGGCTTGGTGCATGAGGGCTCGTTGCTGGAGCCTCCTGATGAGTTCTTCGCCGAATTTCCCGATCTGCGCAGCGTGCTGGAGGCCGATGCGTTAGCGGAGGCAAAACTCGCCGCGCAAAACGGTGTTCACCATTCCTTCGATGCAGTCGCATTCGAACCGGTGATACCGTATCCGGGAAAAATCTTGTGCGTTGGTGCGAATTATTTGAGCCATATGAAAGAAATGGGACGCGTAGTCCCCGAGTACCCATGGCTGTTTGTGCGATTCGCCGACAGTCAGGTCGGCCATGAACAAACGATGATAAGACCGGCGGCATCCCAGAAGTATGATTTCGAGGGCGAGCTGGCGGTGATTATTGGCCGGGAGGCCTGGCATATTGCCAAGGAGGATGCACTTGACTACGTTGCCGGTTACTCCTGTTTCAATGACGGGACACTGAGAGATTTCCAGGTGCACGGTTCGCAATTCACACCGGGTAAGAACTTCCATCACAGTGGGAGTTTTGGACCGTGGCTGGTCACGGTCGATGAGATCCCCGACCCAACGCAGCTGACGCTGGAAACCCGGCTCAATGGTCAAGCGATGCAGGCAGCGCGGATCAGTGATTTGCAATTCGGTGTCGGTGAATTGATCGAATACTGCTCGACGTTCAGTCGCTTACAGCCGGGTGATGTCATCAGTACGGGTACGACTGGCGGCGTTGGTTTCGCGCGCAAACCCCCGGTCTGGATGCAACCGGGAGATGTCATCGAGGTCGAGATCAGCAGGATCGGGGTGCTGCGTAACCGCATTGCAGACGAGGTCTGATCGCTAAGCTGAGTGCTTCGTTTATAGATGCTGGCCGAGAAACGCCAGGCTGCGCTCGAGCGCAAGCTTTGCATCCTGTGGGTTGTAATCTTCGCGCTCATCGCAATTGAACCCGTGGCCTGAATTTTCGTAGATGTGAAAAATACCTTCGGGGTCGATTTTGCGAACCGCCGAGACGGTCTCCATCGGGATCAAAGAATCCTGGGCGCCAAAATGGTACATGACCGGGCAGCGTGGCCTCAGATCCAGGTACTCGCTGATCGGTCCACCATAGTATGCGATGGCCGCGTCGATCGTTAACCGGCAAGCCGCGAGGTAGGCCATACCGCCGCCCCAGCAATAGCCCACCACACCGATTTTGCCGACTGGCCGCAGCGCATCGAGCGCGGCTTCAATGTCCAGCACGGTTTGATCGGGTTTGGCAGCAGCTCGGTATTCCCGGCCCTCGGCCACAGCCGTGTATTCGAGTTCGACGCCGGGTTCGATCCGGTCAAACAATGCTGGTGCAATGGCCAAATACCCAACTTCGGCGAACTGATCCGTGACCCGGCGAATGTGATTAGTCACACCGAAAATCTCCTGCAGCACGACGACACCGCCCTTGGGCGTGCCGCCCGGCTGGGCTCTATAGCCTCGCAGTTCATGCCCATCAGTGGCCTTGAGCTCCACGGTGTCGCTGTTCATGTTTTAGTTGTGCCTCGGTGGGTAAGGAACAAGGACGACAATATATCAAAGCGGGGTTTTAAGCATATCGACTGTTGGTAAGCTGTACGACTATGTATCAGCTCATTGTGCCAATCATCGCACCGGTCTTGCTCTGCGTAGCGCTGGGCTATGGCTGGGCCCGCTTGCGGCTGCCCTTCGACCGCGAGTTCGTGACCCGGATCGTCATGAACATTGGTGCGCCCTGCCTCGTCCTCAATGGCATCAGTTCAACGGGGGTCGATTCGATTTCATTCGTTGCCATGGCTGGCGCTGCAATCCTGCTGATCGTTGTTGTGACGGCTGTGGCTGCGGCGATCCTCGGCATTTTGCGGCAGCCGCAGCGCAGTTACCTGCCTCCGGTCGCATTCGGTAACGTCGGCAATATGGGCCTGCCTCTGTGCTATTTCGCGTATGGCAACGAAGGTTTGGGTTTGGCCGTTAGTTTCTACCTGGTGTATTCCGTCAGCCAGTTCACTGTTGCCCCCTTATTCCAGGGACGTGCGGCGGCATGGCGCACCCTGATTACGACCCCGGCGATCTATGCGGCTGCATTCGGACTGCTGTTACTGATAACCGACAATACGCTGCCGCTGTGGTTGGGTAACACGGTCGAGTTACTTGCGGGGGTCGCTATTCCGTTGATGATTCTCGCGTTGGGCCACGCGCTGGGGACTTTTACTGTTAGACGGTTCGGTATTTCGCTCGGCATGTCGGTGTTGCGCCTGGGCATCGGTTTTACCGCGGGCCTGGTGCTGGTTGAGATTCTGAACTTCGAGGGCACGATGCGTGGGGTGATGATTATCCAGGCGGCCATGCCCGTGGCCGTGTTTAACTACCTGCTTGCAGCCCGTTACGACCGGCACGCCGATGAAGTTGCCGGAGCTATCGTCGTCTCGACGTTGATCTCGTTTGTATCGTTGCCGTTTCTGCTGAATTTCGCGTTATAACGAAATGACCGGGAATCATTCGACATCGCGGCCACTGATCAGATCCTCGAGTGACGGCGGTGCATGTCCTGGGCCCATCCGTCCGGTTTTCAGGCGGGCGATGTAATTCTTGTAGGCGAGCATGGCCTGACGGCCGAAGATCCACATGATCGGTACATTAACCATCAGCATGACTCCGGTGCCGAAGCCGGTCAGGTTGTCCAGTTGTGCATCGGTTTCAATTAACCCCAAGGTTGCAATAATGATCAGTGCGCAAAACGCGGCCTTGTAGGCCAGCACACCCCGGTCCCCGAAAAGATATATCGTCGCCTGCTCGCCGTAATAGCTCCAGGAGATCATCGTCGACAGGGCAAACATCCATACGGTTATTGTCACCAGCCATTTGCCAAGCCCCGGCAGGACGGAATCGAATGCTCTGGCGGTCAATGTCGCGCCGACGTAGCTCTTGTAAATACCTGGATTACCTACCCGCGGTTTCTCCGGGCTTGCCAGCACGTCCCATTCGATAAATGCTCGCTCGTCGCTGCCGTACCCGACGGTGCCGTACATCCGATGTAGCCGGTTGCCGCTGCTTGGATTTTCATGAGCACTCAGAATGATGAAAACGCTTTCTCCGGGAATCCAATCGGCGGATTGCTCTAGTGGGGCCTCCGTCCGTTCCATTGTCCACCCTTCCGATACCTCAAGAAATTGGGGTGTTTCCCGCAAATCTGCGACCGATTCGCGTTGCCAGATGCCGGTACTGAGGATGACCAGCGATGTCAGAGTACAAACGACGATCGTGTCGATGAACGGTTCCAGGCCTGCAACAATGCCCTCGCGTACTGGTTCGTTGGTTTTCGCTGCCGAGTGGGCCATCGGCGACGTTCCCTGACCGGCTTCATTCGAGAACAGCGCTCGCTTCATACCGAACAGGAATGCATAGCCCATCGTGCCACCGATGAATGCACCGCTGGCTTCGATCGGCGAGAACGCGGCCGTGAATATTAACCGAAACATCTCGGGTACCCGGTCGATATTCACGCCGATGACATAAAAGCCTGCCAGCAAATACAGAACCAGCATGATCGGCACCAACCGGCCGGTAACTGCGCCGATGCGTTTAATGCCGCCGATAATGACCATGCCGACAAGGATCGCCAACACGATGCCGGTCACCACGCTCGGGATGCCGAAATAAAGCTCGGTGATCTCGCCGGTGTTCCATGCCTGGAACATGTTTCCGCCGGTCGCGGTTGATATCAGTGCCGTGATACAGAAAACCACAGCTATGGTTTTACCGAGACTGCCCAGGCCTGCTCCTTTGTGCGCCAGACCCTTGCTAACAACCCACATCGGCCCGCCGTGCGGATTGTCCGGATCCTCCGTGTTGCGGTAGAGCATCGACAGCGTCACTTCGGTCAGCTTGATTGCCATGCCGAAGAAACCCACGACCCACATCCAGAACACGGCACCAGGGCCGCCCAGGGCGATCGCGAGAGCAACGCCGCCGATGTTACCCAGGCCTACCGTCGCAGACAGCGCAGCGGTCAAAGCCTGAAAGTGGTTGATCGCGCCCGGGTCGTCCGGGTTGTCATAGCGGCCACGAATGACGTGGACTCCATGAGTCAGTGCGCGGTATTGGGAGAACCCGCTCCAGACGGTGAATACGACGCCTGTCCCAAGCAGCACGAACAGCACGGAGTCGTGCCAGATAATCGCATTGATTGTGCTCAGGAAACTATTCAGACCGTCCACCAGCGCATTTCCGCCCGCGGAGTTCGCCTTATTCTCATGCGCATTGCGAGTTTCTCAAGAGTTAGCGTCGTCTACTTTTCGACAATTGCCGTCACACCCATGCCGCCGGCGGTACAGACAGACACCAGGCCGCGACCTCCACCGGCTTCATCGAGAAGCTTTGCCATCGTAGCCAGTATTCTTGCGCCGGTGGCGGCAAAGGGGTGACCGATGGCAATGCTGCCGCCTTTGACGTTGAGCTTGGTGCGGTCGATGCTGCCCAATGGCTTGTCGCGTCCCAGCCGGTCGCGATTATATGCCGGGGACTCCCATGCTTTCAGCGTTGCCAGCGTTTGGGCCGCAAACGCTTCGTGAATTTCGTAGTAGTCAAAATCCTGCAGACTATAGTCAGTGTCTTTGAGCATTTCAGAAACCGCGTAGGCCGGCGCCATCAGCAGGCCTTCACCGTCGATGAAGTCGACCGCGGCGGTTTTCCCGTAACGCAGGTAAGCCTGGATCGGTAAACTGCGTTGCTCGGCCCATTCCTCGGACGCCAGCAGCACCGCGGCTGCACCGTCCGTTAGTGGGGTGCTGTTACCCGCTGTCATGGTGCCGTCCGGGCCACGATCGAAAACGGGCTTAAGCTTGGCGAGCTGTTCTAATGACGAGTCGCGGCGGACGTTGTTGTCTCGCTCTGCGCCCTGAAACGGGAACACGAGATCGTCATAGAATCCGCTGTCCCAGGCCGCCGCCGCTTTCTGGTGACTTTCCAGTGCCAGTTGATCCTGGTCCTCGCGCGTAATTTGCCATTCCTTGGCGGTCAACTCGGTACTTTGGCCCATGGACAAGCCGGTGCGGGGTTCTTCGACGCCGAGCACGACGGGTTTGAAGTGTTTAGGTCGCAGACCAAACCACGGCTTGATCCGGTCGACAAGCGTCTTGCCGCGGTAACTGCTCATCAGCAGCTCGACGTAACTGTCCGGGTATACGATCGGAGTATCACTGGTCGTGTCGGTGCCACCGCCGATACCGGAATCGATTTGGCCCAGCGCGATTTTGTTCGCGATCAGGATTCCCGCACTCAGGCCGGTGCCGCAGGCGCGTTGAATATCGAATGACGGTGTTTCACGAGCCAGCCCGCTTCCGAGCACACTTTCGCGGGCCAGGTTCCAGTCCCGTGAGTGCTTGATCACCGCACCGAGCGACACATCACCCAGTTGAGATCCAGCCAGCCCATATTTGGTGACCAGCGCCTGCAATGCCGCCTCCATCATGTCCTGATTCGAGCATTTCGTGTAATTCGTATGCGCTCGGAGAAACGGGATCCGTGCCCCGCCAATGATGGCTGCGCGACGAATTTCACGGTGTAGCATCGTTGTAACTCCAGCGAATGCAATCCAGGAATTGTCGGAAAGCTTACGCTTCCCGGAGCCGATTATGCATCAGACTCAGGTATCTGTCTGAATGCCCAGCGTTGCTTATTGGCTGGATAGCGCCGTTTCCACCGCCAGGTAAGTTTTCTCAGCGACGGTATTCTTGCGGCCGAGTAACTTGTTCCGATGGGGGAATCGGCCGAATTCGGCAATAATGTCATGGTGAAGCTCAGCGAACTGGGCGAAGGTCCGGAAGGTTTCCTTCATCGTTTCCGAAACCTTTTCCACCAATGAGTTATATATCCTGACAGAGGTTTGCTGGATCTTGAGCGATTCCGCATGCTGCAGCGGCATGAAGAAAAAGATACGTTGTTCGGGCGATAACTCCCGGAATAACCCGCTCTCAACCCCGTCGGCACAGAGCTTTAGGGCCCGTTGGTCGCCGCGATAGACTACCGTCCTGCCGGGATGGATGCGGCGGGAGAACTGATCAAGCAACAGGATCAAAGCCAGACGGCCTTCGGCCGAGGCTTCCCAGTCCTGGAGCCCGTCTTTTGATGCCTGCTTGATCAGCTCGCCAAACGTCTGTTTTATTTCCTCATCCATCTCGGGGTCTGGGTCGAGCCAACGAGACATACGGCCGTCGATCTGCGGCGTGTCCTGTGCACACTTGCAAAACCAGAAATCCAGGACCTGTTTTATGTCATCTGTGCTCATGGCCGCCCATGATGGCACGGGGTATCGGGGCTGACAGTGACCGTAGTCACAGCTCTCCGGCAGGGCTCAAAGGGGTGAGCCGGGCGGCAGCGATTGAGAGGAAAGGCCATATTCCGGTACAATGACCAGTTCTGGGCGGCCATCTTGATTGCGACATAATTCTCAAAGATTAGTAGCAAAAACATTTAGTTGGGGCGGCCCCCGGGCGACATTCGATGACGTCTTATGAGGCGCAAGCCTTGCCGCCGGTACCATTGAGGGCTGCAATGACCGCAGGATTCCTGAAAAAACATAGTCTGCCGGATTCCGCTGTGCGGCGCCTGCGTGGCGTTGCGTCTGCTGTAAGCGATCACATCGCGTTCGCCGGAATCAAAGCATGAGCGCCAAGCTCAGACGGGGCCTGCCCAGAGCGCAGGGCCTGTACAATCCGGCCAACGAAAAGGACAGCTGCGGCGTTGGGTTCGTTGCCAATGTCAAAGGCGAACGAAGTCACCAGATCATTCGCGACGCCGACCACCTGCTGTGCCGCATGGATCACCGGGGCGCGCGCGGGGCTGAGAAAAATTCCGGTGACGGTGCCGGAATTCTTACCGCACTTCCCTATGAGTTTCTGGCGCGGGTAGCCAGGGACGAATTGCAGGCTGAGTTGCCCGCGCCGGGCAAGTTTTCAGCCGGGGTTGTATTTCTCCCGACCGACTTAGCGGAGCGCGAAAAGTGCAAGACAGCGGTTGAGGCGATCTGCAAAGACGAGGGACAGGTTCTGGTCGGCTGGCGACAAGTGCCTACCGACCCGGATGCTGCCGACCTTGGTCCAACCGCGAAAGCTGCAGCACCGCATATAGAGCAAGTATTTATCTCGGCAGCCGGTGGGCTGGAAGGTGACGCTTTTGAA
>JAPUGB010000123.1 GCA_027293165.1 Gammaproteobacteria bacterium | reverse complement strand
TCAATATGCTGATTGGCAGGGAAAATGTCGGTGACAACATATCCGCCGAAGATGAACCGGGAGACCAGAGGGCGGGGTTCGATGTGCGCTGGAGCGGTCACCTGGCTTCACAGCCATTAGCGCTCTACACGCAGTGGATCGGTGAAGACGAGGCGAATTTTTTGCCGACTGCGTGGTTGGCCCAGTATGGCGCCGAGACCTGGGGCCAGTGGGATCGACTCGGCAGTTACCGGATCTATTTTGAATGGTCTGACACCATGTGCGACTACAGGTTGTATCGAAGCATTCGCGGCGACAGCGGCGATGTCGGCGGGGAATGTGCCTACAATCACGGCACTTATAAAACCGGCTACCGAGATCGTGGTCGCAGCATCGGCCACAGCTTTGACAACGACGCCAGCGTCTTCACGCTGGGCAGCTCGCTGACCGGCCGCCGGGCCAATACCTGGTATGGCACGATCGCGTACGGCAACCTGAACCGTATTACCAATCCGGACCCCCGCAATAACGTCGCGCAGGTCAAAACACGCTACGGCCAGATCGAATTGATGCACCGGCGCAGTATCATCGTCGGCGAAATTCACCTCGGGCTGGGCTATGAATATCGAAAGAATACCGTCACCGACGTATCCGACGACGAAGTTCACGCGTTTCTTGAATGGCAGGGCACATTCTAGAATTTTCCGCGATTATCAGGTCGCCGGCCGATCAACTCACGATTGTCAAGTTGTCTGCAGACTTTCCCGTATATGAGGTGGGATAAACCGCAATAGATTACTTTTGCTGACCATCCCTGACATGGGCTTGGGCGTTCTGCCGTTACTGGCTCTGCCTCATGTGACGTGGAATCATCCGCCATTCAAGTCCCGAAAACGCGATTTCCGTGGCCACGGCGAGTAGCGCCGCCGGAATGGCGCCCTGCAGAATCAAACCCGTATTGTTCAGCGCAAGGCCGGTCACGATTGGTTCGCCCAAGCCGCCGGCTCCGATAAATGCTGCCAGCGTGGCGGTGCCGATACTGATGACTGCAGCGGTTCGGATTCCGGCCAGAATATGGGGATAAGCCAGAGGCATCAGCACATGCCTGAGCTGTTGTCGGCGGGTTAAACCCATCGCTTCGGCCACCTGCCGGTACACCGGGTCAATGGTCGTAAGCGCAGTAATGGCATTTCTCAAGATTGGCAACAATGAATACAGGAACAAGGCCACTATGGCCGGCAACACGCCTACCCCGAGCAGCGGAATCATCAGCGCCAGCAGTGCGATTGATGGCACCGTCTGAATCAAACCGGCCAGGTATAGAACCAGTCCGGAGGCACGGCCGGAGCGATACACGCTCAATGCAAGCCCGGTGCCGGCCACGCAGGCCATCGTCAGGGCGATGATGGTGAGTTGCAGATGCCGTAGCGTATTGCGCCGAAGTTGCGTCCACATGCCTTCATCGGTGCCGGGGCGCTTATCTATCAAACCCTCGGATTGCAGAAACCCCGCCGCAACAGCCGCGATCGACAGCTTATCGATAACCACGGCCGCATTGAGTTCACGCATACGAACGTTCGTCAGTCGGCCTGCCATGCTGTTAAGAATGATTTTTGCTCCGAGATCAAGCTGTCGGCGCACAAGTGGCACCGCCAGATACGATGGGAAATAGTTTTTATTGTCGTCGAGTAGCACCAGGTCGTAACGATTCAGTTCACCATCCGTTGAATAGGCATCGGTCAGGTCGATCTTCCGCTCGGCGATTGCCTGATACGCGAGGCCGTGCTCGATGCCTGATGTGTTCAGACTCAGCCCATAGGACTCAGCCAGGCCGGGCCAACCATCCGGTCTACCCCGGAATTCATGGCTGAATCCGGCACGCAGGTCAGTGTGGAGGGCGAGGTCGGAAATTTTTTCGAGCCGACGTGTCTCGGCAATATCTGCGGCCACCGCGACCGCGTAGGTATTGTTAAAGCCGAGAGGAGCCAGAATTTCCAGGCCCATTGGTTCCAGCCCCGCCCTGATATCCACGCTGTTCATGTCGGAGTCACCGTCGAGTATCACCAGCGCGATGGTGCCGGTGTATTCCGGGTACGCATCGATTTCGCCGTTGACCAGTGCCTGAAAACTCACCTTGGTGCCCCCAAAGCCAAATTGGCGCCGAACCAGAACTCCACGAGTCTCGAGAAGCTGCGCCATCATTTCAGCTAACAAATAACTCTCCGTGAAGTTTTTACTGCCGATGATTACGGGTGTGTCCGCAGCGATTGCTTGCGCGAAGGGAATACACGCTAAAACAGCACTCAACAGCTTCTTCACGAAAGGTTCTCGAATAATTGCTTAACAAATTTTGTTGCCGGGGAGCTCCTGAGGCTTTCGGCTGAGCCCTGTTGCAGAACTTGCCCGGACTGCAGAATGACGAATCGGCTCGCCAGCTTCACAGCCTCTCGTACATCGTGAGTCACGAGAATCGTTGTAGCTGGCTCTGCCGCTAAGAGATTCTGGAATTCCGCGTGAATGCTCACTCGGGCAATGGGGTCGACGCCGGAGAATGGTTCGTCCAGCAACAGGAGGTCTGGTTGCAGCATCAACGCTCGTGCCAGGCCGGCCCGCTGCTGTTGGCCACCGGAAAGCTCGTGAGGGTAGCGATTCTCCAGTTCGTTGCCGAGTTTCAGCAGTTCCATCAGTCGTCGTGCGCGGTCCCGGGTCGCCTGCGCTGACGCGCCAAACACGGTCGAGGCGAGGGCGATGTTTTCGTAGACGCGCAGATGAGGGAAAAGCCCGACCGCCTGTACCGCGTATCCCATGCGGCGACGCATCGCCTGCATGTTGGTGGGATTCAGCTCAGCACCGAGCACCTCGATTCGACCCGTATCTGGAACTAGCAGGCCGTTGATATGATTTAGCAACGTGGATTTGCCGCTGCCGCTCTCGCCCAGAATAGCGGTGACGGTGCCCGTCCGGATCTCCAAATCAACGTGGTCGAGCACCTGCACGCCACCCAGATTCTTGGACACCGAACTGAAACGAACTGCTACCGACGTCACGGCACTCTCCCACCCTGGTATCTGTATTCTATTGGACTTTCGCTTTAGGTCGGGAATCGCTCTTCGCCGAATTTGCGCAACGTAACGGCCGACATACTTTCCGGCTACAATATGGCGACCAGAAACACCGGAAATCCGCATCAGCCACCGGCGATGCGTTTAAAACGGGGATAAACAATGGCGAAAGTACGGGACACGGCAGACGCGGCACTGCGTGAACGACTGACCGAAGAGCAGTATCAGATCACTCAAAAGCAAGGTACCGAACCGCCGTTCTCGGGGAAGTATGTAGAAAATAAAGCAGATGGCTCGTACGCCTGCATCTGTTGTGGGATGGAGCTATTCAGTTCAGAAAACAAGTATGACTCGGGCACCGGTTGGCCTAGTTTCTGGTTGCCACTTGCCGCTGATCGGGTCGAGGTGCGACTCGATTCCGGCCAGGGGATGCAGCGCGAAGAGGTGGTTTGCGCATCATGTGGTGCGCATCTGGGCCATGTGTTCCCCGACGGCCCGGAGCCGAGCGGGCTTCGCTATTGCATAAACTCGGGCTCGCTCGATTTCGAAGACGGTGAAACGCCTGAGGGCGGGAGCGAACAATGATGAGGCGACCGAACATAAACGGTGGTGTGTGGTTGCTCAGTCTGGTACTGGTTGCCTCTTGCCAACAAACAGAAGAGCAAGCCATGGGCAGCAATGAGTCGACGTCGAGTGCCGGGCAGCAGGCGAGCGGCGCCGTCACCGGATTGTTGATTGAAGATGTTGTCGTGGGTGAGGGCGCAGAGGCGGCGGCTGGTGTGAGCGCTACGGTCCACTACACCGGTTGGTTATACGCGCCGGAGAACCCCGATTATCGGGGCACAAAATTCGACAGCTCGGTAGACCGCGGTCAGCCATTCGAGTTTCCCATCGGTGCCGGGCGCGTTATCCGCGGCTGGGATGAGGGTGTAGCCGGCATGCGAGTGGGCGGCAAGCGTATATTGATTATCCCTGCAGAATGGGGATACGGGGCGCAGGGCACCGGCAGCGTTATTCCACCTAACGCGACGCTGGTGTTTGAAGTCGAGTTGCTCGCAGTCGACTGAAATCGAAAGTCTTGACGAGAAGCCAGGCCGGGCGCAAATC
>JAPUGB010000122.1 GCA_027293165.1 Gammaproteobacteria bacterium | reverse complement strand
TGCTGCACGGTGGTTTTCAGGTCCTTCAGCTGCGCCACGGCGTCTTCAAGCTGCGCCTGCTTATCGGTGGTTTGGGTGCCCTGATCATTAGCCTGTCGTTCCGCGAGCCGCAGGTCGGCTTCGAGCGCGCGTATCTGGTGGTCGCGGGGGTCCTGCACGGTCTTCTTTAGCCGGCCGCTGACAACCCGGCCAAGCATGGCTATCAGGTAGCCCGCGACAAATGCTGCGACACCTATCAGTAAATACCGTTGTAAAGGATCGCTCAGCATCTCCGCGCACCCAAGAAAATTCCGCCTCGGAACGGTAATTCACCCCACATCGCGGGACTATGCGGCAGTTCTCATTCCGGCAAAAATACCTGGATTGATCGGGACGGCCCCGGGTGGGGCCTCGCCCTGAAACCGAGGCGGCGTGCGTGCCCTGAGCACCACTTTATATATAGCCGCCAAGCATAAGGGCAGAAAAATTTATTATTTTTCGGCGGCTTACGATCACGGTATCGTAGCCAGCTCGCCATAGGGTCGGTCGGGTCCTGCCCGGCAGCCCACCGGCTGGCACGGATACGAGAGCCGCATCAATGCAACAGATGGTAATCGCCAACGCACTCAGGGACGGCCTGGTAGTGTTCCTCACTGCCAACGGGCGCTGGGTTAACGCGATCGCGGACGGAGCGGTGGCGTCGGATACCGACCGCGCCCAGCGATTGGCCGACATAGCGCTTGAGGCGGAGCAGCGCTGCCAAGTCATTGGACCTGAGTTGATAGAGATCGAGCTAAAAGACGGTCTGCGTCAGCCTGTACATATTCGTGAAGCGATTCGGGCCAATGGTCCGATCGTGCGTGGGCATCCAGGCGAAAGCGGCGAAGGTCACGGAACCTAGCGATGTATCGTTACGACGAATTCGACCAGGATCTGGTCAACGAACGGGTCGAACAGTTCCGTCGGCAGGTTGCTCGGCGCCTGAATGGTGAACTGAACGAGGACCAGTTCAAGCCGCTGCGACTGATGAACGGGCTGTATTTGCAATTGCATGCCTACATGCTGCGGATCAATGTGCCGTACGGCTGCCTGTCATCCAGGCAGCTTAGAACCCTGGCGCATATCGCCAGGGTGTACGACAAAGGGTTTGGTCACTTCACGACGCGGCAGAACCTGCAGTTCAATTGGGTCAAGCTCGAGGACATACCGGATGTGCTGGCAGCACTTGCCGAAGTTGAAATGCACTGCATTCAGTCCAGCGGCAACTGCATCCGAAATATCACCTCTGACCAGTATGCCGGGCGGGCCAAAGACGAACTCGAAGACCCGCGAGTTTTCTGCGAGATTATCCGCCAGTGGTACACGCTGCATCCCGAGTTTGCTTATCTGCCGCGAAAATTCAAAATCGCAGTAACCGGCTCGCCGAATGATCGTGCAGCCGTCCAGGTGCACGACATTGGCTTACGCATGCACCTCAACAGCTCCGGAGAGCCGGGCTTCGAGGTGATCGTTGGAGGTGGTCAGGGCCGAACACCACACATCGGTAAAACCATTCGCGATTGGCTGCCGGAAGAACACCTGCTGTCGTATCTCGAGGCTATTCTGAGGGTCTACAACCTGTACGGCCGACGCGACAATATATATAAGGCCCGCATCAAGATCCTGGTCAATCACCTGGGAATTAAAGAATTTCGGCGTCAGGTCGCTGAAGAGTGGGAGTACATCAAGGATGGGGCCCTGCATATTCCCGATGAGGAATTTGCCCGTATCAATGCCTACTTCGCGCCGCCTGCTTACGAGCGACTCGACGATCTCGGACAGGAGTTGAACGGTTTGCGGGAAACAACCGACGAATTCGATGCATGGATGCAAAGCAATGTAGCCGAGCACAAAGTTGCGGGCTACGCCATCGTCAACCTGTCGTTGAAGGGTCCCGACCGGCCTCCGGGTGATCTCACCGCAGACCAGATGGATGCTGTAGCTGACCTCGCAGACCGCTACAGCTTCGGGGAACTGCGCGTCAACCATCGACAGAACCTGGTGTTCGTGGATGTGAAACAGTCCGAACTCAAGGAGCTGTGGGGCAAACTAAAAGCGCTGGGCCTGGCGACCGCGAACATCGGTTACGCGTCGGATATGATCTGCTGCCCCGGGCTGGATTATTGCGCGCTGGCGAATGCGCGGTCGATTCCGATCGCCGAGCAAATCACGGAACGTTTTGAAGATCTGAAGCACCTGCATGCCATCGGTGATCTGACCATAAACATTTCTGGCTGCGTGAACGCCTGTGGACATCATCATGTTGGAAACATCGGCATCCTCGGTGTCGACAAAAAGGGCGAGGAGTACTACCAGTTCACGCTCGGTGGCTCATCAAACCAGAATGCCTCGCTCGGAGACCGCACCGGCCCGGGATTTTCCGCCGACGATGCAGCCGGCGCTGTCGAAACCATCGTGAACACCTACCTTAACGTTCGCCATAACGGTGAGCCATTTCTGGATACGTATCGCCGCGTCGGCATGGCGCCATTCAAGGAGGCACTTTATGGCACTGATTAGAAACGGCGCGCTGGCAAGGGACTCTTTCAAGAACGCAGCCGGCCGTAGCGAATTGCCGGACCACGGCGCAGTGCTCGTAGGCCTCGACCAGTGGCGTGAACATCGGGATCCCCTGTTACGCCGGGGTGAGCGCATTGGATTATTGTTGCTCAGTGATCAACACCCCGAGGCAATCGCCGCAGATGTGCATTATTTCGACCTGATCGCACTGGAGTTCCCTGGTTTCAGGGACGGACGCGCGTACTCCTATGCACGACTGCTGAGGGAGCGTTTTAAGTTCACCGGAGAATTAAGGGCGGTAGGCGACGTCTTGTTGGAGCAGTTGCACTACATGCATCGGGTCGGTTTCAATTCCTTTGACCTCGATTCCCGGCAACCGCTGGAAGAATGGAAAACGGCAGCCGGTGAGTTCAGTGTCTGGTACCAGCCAACAGCGGATGGCCGCGCGACAGCCACCGAGCTGCGCCATTGGCGGAACAATCAGCTGCGAGCCAGCGCCATCTGACCCCAACGTTCCCGTCCTGTTAGCATGTCGTGCCAAATAACGAGGGCTGCGGCATGCAACACTGGACGATCGGCGACGTCAACATCACCCGAGTCATTGAACAGGAAGACACGTCCATGCGGGCGGAGGTCATCCTGCCCGAAGCGACGCCTGAGAACGTGTTGCCAATCGAGTGGTTAAAACCCCATTTCATCGATGAAAGTGGTGATCTGATCTCGAGTATTTATTCGCTGCTGGTGCAAAGCGGTGACAAACGTATCGTCATTGATACTTGCGTCGGAAACGACAAGCCCCGTGGCGTTCCTATGTGGAATCAACTGCAGGGAGCGTTTCTGGATGAGATTGCCCAGGCAGGTTTCCCACGCGAGTCCGTCGATTACGTCGTGTGCACACACCTGCATCAGGACCACGTCGGCTGGAACACGATGATGGTCGATGGCGAATGGATACCCACGTTCCCGAACGCCCGCTATATGTTTTCGAAGAAAGACTGGGATTGGCTGGATGGCGAGCCGATTACTTTTCTTGGCGACTACGCCGGAGACTCGGTCCGGCCGGTTATCGAAGCAGGACTGGCAGAACTTTATGAGCCCGACCGGGCGTTGACCGACGAGGTGTCGCTGGTTTCCACGCCGGGCCACTCGCCCGGTCATATCAGTGTAAGTATCAAATCCGGAGGTGAAAGCGCCATCGTCACCGGTGATTTGATCCATCACCCCTGCCAGATGGCGCAGCCGCGCTGGGCGAGCCCATTTGATTTCGACCAGGCACAGGCGCTGGAGACGCGACTGGAGTTCCTGGAACATCACTGTGACGAAGACACGCTGATTATCGGCACTCACTTCCCGACGCCGACCGCCGGCTTTATCGTTCGCGACGGAGTGGTCTACCGATTCAAGCCGTGAGCCGGCGCTGAGTCTAACAACCGGGGTGCGGCCAACAAAGGATGTGCGCGTGCAACAAAGTTGCCGCACGACGAAGATGCATGCCTGTCTGCCCTGGTGACCCGCCGTGAACTCCGTCTGGCGGGTGGATTTTCTCTCATAGGAGATGGTTACAGGCACGGCGCCGGGTTACCGCCGCCTAAACAATACCTTGGACGCACAACAGACAAAATCCGGCGGCAAGCTGATTCTCGCTGGCGGTATGGTGCTGTTCGCAATCGCTCAGTCGCTGCTGTTCGTCGTCATTGCTCCATTGGCGCAGTCCGTTGGCATGAGCGAAGTCCAGTTCGGGGTACTGTTGACCGTCGGCAACCTGCCCCTGATTTTTGCGGCCCCATTCTGGGGCCGGAAAAGCGACATTTGGGGTCGCAAACCGATTTTCCTGGTCGGACTGTTCGGCAGTGGTGTCGGCACTCTGCTGATCGCGCTGGTCCTGCAGGGCGCTATTGACGGATGGTACCCGGTGGCCTGGGTGACGGTGATGTTTGCGCTGGCGCGAGCTGCCTACTCTGCGACCGCAACGGCGGTATATCCGTCGTCGTCCGGCTATATCGCCGATGTGACCGACCGTGCAGGACGTGCCCAGGGTATGGCCGTCATCGGCGGAGCCAACAGTCTTGGTGGCGTTCTCGGGCCAGCCATTGGTGGGGGCCTGGCGTTCCTGGGCCTGCTCGTTCCGATGTATGCGGTGGCCGCCCTTACGCTGCTCGGGGGCTTTTGGGCAATCGTCTATCTCAAAGAACCGGCTCGGCACGCCGACACCCGTAAGTTGGCCGACGTCAAGATCAGCGATCCACGGCTACGCCCATTCATGATTATGTGGGCATGTTTCTTTCTCGTATTTATCTCGCTCAATGTCGTGACTGCGTTCTACATCCGCGAGCGATTCGGGATAACCGATCCGCAGGAGGTCGCGCAAATCACCGCCAGGGCATTTATCGCGATGGCTGCCGTGATTGTCACGATACAAATCGGCGTCTTTCAGATATTCCGACCCTCGCCGGCGGTTTTGCTACGCCTGTTCAGTCCGTTATTTGTCATCGCGCTGCTGACGATTGCGCTGGCGCCGACCCTGACGATCATGACTGTCGGCTACGGGATGATAGGGCTTGGTTTCTCGTGTGCGACACCGGGCCTCAACGGTGGCGCCAGCCTGAGCGTGAAACCTCACGAGCAGGGTGCTGCAGCCGGCTATCTCGCTGCAGCAACAACGGTGGGACCAATACTCGGACCTATCGCCGGGCCGGCCGTGTTCACGTTGGGACCGTCTGCGCCCATGCTGGCCGGGGCTGCCCTATTCGGTGTGCTGAGCATATATGCGTTAACGGTCCGAATCCCCGAACCATAGGCGCCACGCACGCAGCGTCTCGAGCTTTTCAAGCGCCGCAGCTATTTCCTTTCGCTGCGGGTGCGGAAGCGATCGAGGAATTCTTCGTCCATACCGTATTCTTCGGACAGCTCCGCAAACCGCGCACTAGTGACGCGCTCGTCGCCCTTCTCCCTGGCAAAATTCTCAGCCTGCTCCGTCACCATCTTGCGGACGCCGACGGGGACAGCCATCAGCGCACGCAAGGCTTCTTCATCCCAGTCCAGGGTCGTGCGGATCTCGCCGCCGCGCTGGCCGCCCGGGGGTTCCATCAGTTCATGCATCGTGACTTCGCCGATATGACAGTGGTAATAATATCGACGGTTTTGATCACCGAGACCGATCGGCAGGTTCATGGCGGGAATTCTCTCGCCCCTGTCCATCTTGTCCAGGCCCTCATCGACCCGAATCGTTTCGATATTCGCGAATACGATTCCGCTGCTTTTGTGCAAAACCTTTATTTCATCGACGGTGCATTCCATGATTTGCGGGCACTCATCGATACTCGGGGGCTTGACCTTGATCGACGGAATCGGTGTAAACCGGCTGTGTTCGAGTTCGTTAACACCGGCTGGCCAGAACCTGGCGGTTTCCATCATGTCATCCAGGTAATCGGCCGACGGACAATTGATGACAAATTCACCCGTATCACAGATATTCTGGAAAGTATGCGATTCTTTGCGAAACCCAACCATCATGCGCGGGGTTTTGTGCATGACGTCGTATTGCATGATATGCGAGTAAGGTGCAGCGTTAACTTTACCTTCTTTATCCAGCGTCGTGATGATCGTGATCAGCTTTGGAAAAATCCAGATATCGGAATACCAGAAGGGCTTAATTTTGATCTCGGTCTTGTTCCGCATGTTTAGCCTCTAATTCGTGAAGTAAGCCCGCTCGGTTCGGCCTCAGCACAGCCGTTCATTTATGGACTCTACCGGTGGTCTGGCTGGCGAGGGTACCACAGCATCCCGCGTGCCAGTGGCTGCAGCAATCATATGTGGCGCTGTTTGCTGACACAGCGGCCGTCCGCTAGCATAGCTCGACAATGAAAGCGCCCCCAGAAGGTGCGCGCAGGAGTGAAAGACATGAGCGTTCCCGCCTCCGAAACCCCCGCTGCCAGCAGCGTAGGCCCATATGACTCACTGCGTGAATTCGTCCATGCGTTGGAGGCCCGCGGCAAATTGCTGCGGATCCCTGAGATGGACCAGGACCGGTTCGAGGCGACCGCGTTTGCCTATCGGCTCATCGAGCGAATGGGCTACGACAAAGCGCCGGCCTTTCTGATCGAGAAAATCAAGATCGACGGGCAGTGGATGGATGGCCCTATCCTCGGCAATCTTTATGGCGGCTGGGATGACGAAGGCTTGCCGTTCGGCGTGGAACCTCTCGGCGACGACCCGCCGACTTTGTTCCAGGCGGTGCTGGCACATATGGAAACCCGTATGGATGACAGCGGCGCCTGGAAAACCATTCCACCGATCGAGGTTGAAGATGCGGCCTCAGCACCGTGCAAGGAAGTCATTCTGACAGGCAACGATATCGATGTGGAGCAGTTTCCATGGCTGCGCGTTAACCCTGCAGACGCGGGACGCTACATCAACATGGGTAACGTCATCCTGCAGGATGCCGAACTCGGTAACAACGTCGGCACGTACCGCTGCCAGGTCAAAGGCAAGACAAAGATCGGCATGAATCCGGAACCGGGGCAGCACGGTTGGCGCCTGCTGATGGGCATGAAACGAAGAGGCGATACCTCGGCCCCGTGTGCTGTGGCGCTGGGTGCCGATCCGGTCATATTCTCTGCGAGCAGCACCAAGATGGCCGGCTTCCAGGAGGATGAAATGGCGCTGGCGGGCGGACTCAGAGGCAAGCCGATTGAGTTAGTGCGCTGCGAGACCAACGACATACTGGTCCCCGCCCATGCCGAAATGATTATCGAAGGAAGCATACCGCTGGATGAGAGAGAAGACGAAGGGCCGTATGGAGAAATGTACGGCTACCTCGGCCCGGAAAAGCCGGACAATTTCTTTATCAACATTACCGCCATTACCCACCGGCGGAATCCCTGGTTCGTGAACTCGTTTACCGGCATAACGGCGGATATGCCCAAAGGCCCGCAGACGGCTGGCGAATTCAAACGCTACAAGCGGCTCATCCCGAACCTGGTCGCGATCTACTCACTCCGCGGCGCCAGCGGCGTGGTGGCATTGAGTATCGACAAGCGGTTCCCCGGCGAGGGCATGGCAGCAGGACAAAGCGTCGTCGC